>QIGD01000055.1 GCA_003229935.1 Methanobacteriota archaeon
TAAAAATCATTGTTATAATTTTAAAATGGAGGTAGGGCAATTCCTCCCACCTCTGAAGAGGTGGGTTTCCTTGCCCAGATTATCATGAAGGAGATTGTAGCAGAAAGCGTGAAGGAAACAATGCTTGAAGGTCCTGCAACGATGCTGGGTACATCTCCTTCGGGAGTGGATGACTATAAGAACATGCCAGAAGGAGAAGAACTCTCAAAGGTCATCCACTGCAAATTCAAGAAAATGAGGGAGTTCCGGGATAAATAGCCGCCCATGGAAGATAGGAAACAAATGAAAAAACAGTGGGATACTGAGATGGCCTAGTTATTGGAAAGATTCACTAAGTATGAGGGACTTCACAAAACTATGACATATATCAAGAATGGGCTTGGGTGCTGGTACACATGTCTGCTCTACCCAGGTATGGAACCTACAAATAATCTAGGTGAACAGGCCATGCGGGAACATGTTATCATGAGGAAGACCGTCGGGACATTCAGGTCTGAGAAAGGAGCTGAGTATTATCAGTACATCGCATCGCTGTTGGCCACATGGCAACTTCTGGAAAAAGATGTCTACAAAGAGATGGGGAATCTGCTGAGAAAAGAGCTTTGTGTAGGGTAACTAAACAAATATGGAAAAGATATATTGTCGTTCGGTATAATTACTTCTGTTCTTAGTGATGTTTGTTTTTCATGAAGAAACTGAACTAAGAACACCTATTTAAACTATCAGGTTGAGGATACAAAATAAAGTGACTGAGAACTTTTATTTCTATTCAACTGTCAGACTTGGGGTTATATAATTTCAGTGCAGCAGCCACTTTTCACCCCATCTTCGCAATACATTCTCAAGCTCCCGCAGGTCTTCACCCTTTTGAGTTAGAGAATACTCTACTCTTATGGGTGAACTGTGCACCTTTCTTTTTACAATCCCCTGCTCCACCATCTCTTTAAGGCACTTGGAGAGAGTTTTTGAGGATATCGCACCAAGGTTACGTTTGAATTCATTGAAGCCTCTGGGTTTATCGAGAAGGAAGTGGACTATAGCAATGTGCCACTTTTTTCCGAGAATGTTTATAGTCGCTATAACAGGACAAACTTCTTTATGTTTCGTTAAATCACCTCTGGGAAACCTGATTACATATGGGTTACGTTAACTATAAATACTTTACTATGGAAACCTAGTATGTAAAAGAAATCAGAGGTAAAAACATGATAAGGATAGTGAAGCTAGAAGAAGAGGAACCGAAGGTGATTACCGAGGAGGAGACGAAATTTCCTATATGTGTCAATCTGGTGTTCCTTCCTCCTTATTCTCATGACTTAAATCCAATAGAATTTATATGGAAGAGCATAAAGCGAGAAATGTCTCCTCTACTGATAAAGACTGTGGGTAAGCTGAAAAGCATTATTGTGGATTGTTTTTACCGATTTAAAGCGTATTGAGTCTCGCAAGGAAGTGTGTCAGCGAATTCTTGATAGTTAAATTCGTTTTCATGCGTCATCGATTAAGCGTTTTGAAGAGGAAATATTTTACAGTTACAGGCATTTTGCTTGGTTACCGTGGCATTTGATTAGACTACAATATAGTCATAGAGCTTATCGCCGCCTTGTAGGAACCCTAATGGAAACAGAATCTTAGGTACCGTAGGAAAGCCTTAACCGATGACCAATGGATTCGTTTTGTCTAACACTATAATTCAAAATGAGGATTACTCCCCATGATGCGCGTCGTATTTTTGCCATACCGTCCATTGTGTAGAGAAGTTGTCTAATGCTGCTTTGAAAGGGTAAATAAAAAAAAAGGGTAAATAGAAATGAATTGGACAAGAGTAATGAATCGAATAGAACCAATCGCATTAAGCCTATTACTCTTCGCCTTATGGGGAAGTAACCCAACTGCGGTTAAGATTGGTATAACAGGCGTAACCCCGCTTCAGTATGCTATGTTACGAGCGGTAATTGCGTCTGGATTCTATATTTTGATGATGTTGGTTCTAGGCAAGGACTTCATGATTGCTATAAGGAGTTTACGTTTTACAGACTATATCATATTGGCACTAGTGGGATTACTACAGACGACAGTGGTTTTCTATGCGCTTGCGGTCGGGGTATCTTACGTGCCAGCGGGGATTGCGACTGTATTGATAAGCACTCAGGTATTGTTCACAGTCTTTTTTTCGGTAATTATATTCAGGGAACGCCTATCATTAAAAGCAGTCTTAGGTATAGCAGTTGCATTTCTTAGTATTCCAATAGTGGTAATTCCTCAATTACATGGGGCTGCGAGCGCCAAGGGATTCATAATCCTTATAATTGCTGCTGTTGCATGGTCAGCTTCTGCTATTATATTTAAACGAAGCGTACCGCGAAGTCTTAATCCAATTTTTGTAGCCATGCTTCAAATGTGGTTTGGAGCTACGGCTCTGGTACTAATTACCATAATGTCATCGAAAATCAACTTCAATACGATTCCCACCATTACTGGATGGAGCCTCTTGTATACTGCAACTCTCGGAACATGCATCCCCTACACCTTGTGGTTCTTCTTGCTTCGACGGTTTCAACTTTCCTACATAAGTACGTATACATTTTTAGTCCCAGTGTTCGGTCTTTTCTTTGGAGTAGTACTACTCGGTGAAAGACTTTTACCAATCCAGATATTAGGTGTCTCGGGTGTTATTATAGGTGTGATGACGGTAGCTTTTGCCTCTGTTAAGAATAGCTAAGTAAGACCTCTCATTTTTCCATCTTTTTCAGATTCAGATGGCCAGGTCACATATAAATTATCTGTTCGTTGATAGTGATGCCAGAGTTTATATATATATAATATCAACACGAACACGAGAAAACTCCACAGTTTGCTGTGGGTAGTTCATAGGAGTGAATCAAATGAAAGCTTTAGTACTTAGCGGAGGACAGGGAACAAGGCTCAGACCTCTTACCTTTACCACGGCAAAGCAGCTTATACCTGTTGGCAATAAACCTATTCTGGGATATGTGCTTGACCGTATCGCAGATGGTGGAATAAAGGAGCTGGGTGTTGTAATTGCAAAGGAAACAGGCGAAGATGTAAAGAGATATATAAAAGATGGCTCTGCCTGGGACTTTGATAATACAACCTATATACTTCAGGAACCTCTTGGCCTTGCGCATGCAGTAAAAACAGCAGAGGAATTTCTTGGCAATGACAGCTTTATAATGTATCTGGGTGATAATCTGCTTGGTGAGGGTGTTACAGAACTTTTAAAGAAGTTTGAGGAGGAAAGTCTGGACGCTATGATTTTATTGAAAGAGGTTGAGGACCCCCGTGCCTTCGGTGTTGCAGTGCTTGATGGAAAGGGCAATGTGGTTAAGCTGATAGAAAAGCCAGAGGAGCCGCCAAGCGATTTAGCACTTGTTGGTGTTTATGTTTTTTCATCCAGGGTGCATGAAGCAATAGAGAGTATTAAACCTTCTTGGCGTGGCGAGCTTGAGATTACAGATGCCATACAGGAGATGATAAATCTTGGCTTTAAGGTGAAGGCAGAAGTTCTCAACTCATGGTGGCTGGATACAGGTAAGAAGGATGATATTTTAAGTGCCAATGCTGTTGTACTTGACGAGTTTATTAAGGCTGAAATTCATGGTGGATTTGATGGGAAAAGTAAAATTACAGGAAGAGTTAAAATCGGAGAGGGAACAGAGATAATAAACAGTATCATAAGAGGTCCCTGTGCTATAGGTGAAAACTGCATAATTGAAAACTCTTTTATTGGTCCATATACAAGTGTGGGTAATGGTACAAGAATCTCCGATTCTGCCATTGAATACTGCGTAATTCTTGATGATGTTGTTGTGGAAAATATGGACAGGCTGGAGGAAAGTTTGATAGGCAGAAACGCCAGATTGACCAGAAATCAAGGTCACAGGGCAATAAAATTACATGTTGGAGATTATACGGAGGTTGAGCTTTGAAATTCAGGAAGGGAGATATAGAAGATGTGGTTGTTAAAGAGCTCAGAAAGTTTATTGACGAACGGGGCTGGCTGGCTGAACTATTCAGGCAGGATGAGATTGATAAGGAGAGCTACCCTGTTATGTCTTATGTCTCAATGACAATACCGGGGGTTACAAGGGGACCTCATGAACATATTGAGCAGACTGACTACTTCTGCTTTCTCAGTCTTTCGAATTTCAAGCTTGTTCTATGGGATAACCGTAAGGATTCAACTACATATATGAATAAAAGGGTACTTTTTGTTGGAGAGGATAATCCTGTTGCAGTGCAGGTACCACCCGGTGTTGTGCATGCATACAGAAATATAGGGCTGGAGTTAGGTTATGTTTTTAACTTTCCCAACAGGTTATTTGCTGGCAGGGATAAGAAGGAGAAGGTGGATGAAATTAGATATGAGAATGATGAGGAGTGTATTTTCATGGTGGATGAAGAATGAGAGTGCTTGTTACAGGTGGTTATGGTTTTATAGGCAGCAATTTTATCAGATTTTTGCTAAAAAATACAGAGCATGAGGTTGTCAACCTGGATGCCCTCACCTATGCGGGAAACAGGGATGATCTTAAAGATTATGAGGATGATAGCAGGTGTACCTTTATTCACGGAAGGATTGAGGATAGAGAGCTGTTAAATAGAGTTGTTGAGGATGTTGACTATGTGGTCAATTTTGCTGCCGAAACTCATGTTGACAGGTCAATAAAAGAACCGTTTCTTTTTCTTACCACTAATGTGATAGGGGCTCATACACTGCTCGAGGCCTGCAAAGATTCTGGAGTAAAAAGATTTCTTCATATTTCAACCGATGAAGTCTACGGGTCTCTGGAGAGCGATGAGGGAAAGTTTACAGAGGATTTACCTCTGAAGCCAAACTCTCCTTATTCTGCTTCCAAAGCGGCGGTGGATATGCTTGTTAGAGCCTATAATGTTACCTATGGCTTACCTGTGGTTACTGTTCGCCCCTCGAACAACTATGGCTACTACCAGTTTCCAGAGAAGTTTATACCTCTTATGATAACCAATCTTCTGGAGAATAAGCCCGTACCGGTTTACGGAGACGGGAAAAATATAAGGGACTGGCTTTTTGTCGAAGACTGCGCCCGTGGCGTTTTTGATGTTCTTATGAAGGGAAGGGAAGGAGAGATTTACAATCTCGGCGGAGTGAGTGAAAGAAGAAATATTGAAGTTACAAAAACTGTCCTGGAAATAATGGGAAAGGATGAAAGCTATATAAAATTCGTTAAGGACAGGCCGGGGCATGATTACCGCTATGCTCTTGATATAACAAAGGTGAAGCGTGAAGTGGGCTGGAAGCCTGCGGTGAGCTTTGAGGAAGGGCTGAAGAAAACAATAGAGTGGTATAGGGAAAACACAAGGTGGTGGAAGCCCTTACAGCAGAGACTTGAAAAGGAGAGTAAGGGATTCTGGAGTTAAGCTTATGAAGGTAGCTGTAATAGGGGCTACAGGACAGCTTGGAAGCGATTTGATAAAGGCTTTCGGGGAAGATGCGGTGCCTCTGGGGCATAATGATATAGAGGTTAAAAGCCTGTCAAGCTGCAAAAATGCCCTTAAATTCCTGCCAGAGGTTGTGATAAACTGCGCAGCCTATGTCAGAGTGGATGATGCAGAGGATGAAGCAGAAGAAGCTTTTGCCATAAATGCGGTTGGAGCAAAGAACGTGGCAATAGCCTGCGAGAGCATTGGCGCTGTGAATGTTTACATAAGCACCGACTATGTGTTTGACGGCAAAAAAGGTGAGTCTTATGTTGAAAGTGATTTACCCAATCCTATCAATGTATACAGCCTGAGTAAATATGCAGGTGAGATTTTCACAAGAAACTACTCTTCCAGATATTATATACCCAGAGTCTCCAGCCTTTACGGAGTTAAAGGAGCCCGTGGCAAGGGTGGCAATTTCGTTGAGACCATGATAAAGAAGGCGGAGAACAGAGAGGAGATTAAAGTTGTGGGGGACATGATTATGAGCCCCACCTACACGAGGGATGCCGCTGACATTATTCACAGGATTTTAAAGCAGAATCTACCCTATGGCATCTACCACTGCTCCAATAGCGGTTACTGCTCATGGCTTGAGTTTGCCAGCGCCATATTCAGCTTTATGAATTTCGACATTGCCATAAGGCAAATATCTTACAGAGAGCTTAACTTAAAGGCTGCCAGACCTGAAAACAGCTCATTGGAGAGCGAAAAACTTGAAAAACATGGTATAAACCACAGAAACTGGCGAAATGCCCTGAAAGATTATCTTAAGGAAAAGAAGTATATCTGATAATGGGGAGAAAAAGGGTTCAGAGCAATAGGTGGTTATTTTATATATAACATCTTGTTATAGTATTGTTAAGGATGATAAAATGAAAACAAAAATCGTTATCATCGGCGAAAAAGTTCATGAAGTGGGATACAGATTCTTTCTGGCTGATTCTGCCAATGCATACGGTATATCCAATTTCAGGGCTTACAATACCACTGTAAATAGCCTTCAGGCTGTTGTGGCGGTGATAGAGGGTGAGGAAGAGGATGTTAAAAACTATCTCGGGTTCGTGAAGGAGAATTTCCCAGAACATGCCAGTGTAAATGAAGTGACTGTGAAGGAGTATACAGGCTATATCCCCACTATTGATTCATTCCTTCTGACATTTGTGGCAGGTCAGCTTAATAAGGGAGTACCAGCTATTCTCAGAATAGATGAAAAGCAGGACAAGATGCTGGAGAAACAGGATGAGACTATTGCAGTTATCAAAGAAGAATCCAGAATGACAAGAGATACTCTGGCTGAACACCTGAAAAATGATATTGCTGAGATTAGAGCAGAAATAGCTGAAATTAAGGAAAAGATAGCGGGCTAAATTACCTTACGATTAAAATTTGATATAATCGGAAGAAGAAATCGAAATATTGAAAGAGGGAAGTCCGTTGTTTAAAGAGATTCTCGAAAATGTTCTGGATGAAATTGAAGAATTCCTCAAGGACAAAGAGATACAATATAGAATTAAATTATCTCTGGAAAAGGACTTGGAAGACCCAGATTTAGAAGAATTAGTCATTTCCATACACACTGCTCAGAAAGATTTTAATGCTCGGAGTAAATTATGGGACGACATTGGCAATTTAGTGGAAGAATTCTTAAACGAACTTAGAATAAAAGATTCGGATAAAAAATCTCAAATAGACAGGTTTGATGAAACTCTGGCGATAGAGGTTGTCTAGATGTTTGGGTTGGATGGATTTTAAAAATTCTCAGAAAAATTTATAAGGATAATACCCTATTAAAGTATAATATGGGTAAAAATGTCTATCTGACCAGACAGGAACAGATGATATTCAATGTGATATCATCCACGGACA
>QIGD01000056.1 GCA_003229935.1 Methanobacteriota archaeon
CCTTTGAGGTATCTTCTTGTGAAGTTATCAAGGCGTGATTGCTCCTTGGAAAGAGACCGTTGTATCACTTTTTTGACGTGCTTGAATAACATAAGTTTTCTGCCAAACTTCTTTCGATAGGTCTGAGTCCCATCTCTATCAAGGTCTAGTACAATAGTGACTATCTGCCCGAAAAAATCTTCCAATTGCATCTGGATATAAACTATTCCACCAAAGATGCACTTAATCACCTATAACACCATATAAATAATCCATAATACCATTATAAGTAATTATTGTTATTATATCAATATAAAATGTATATATTAATTAGAAAAAATCTATCGAAGATAAAACAGAAGATTTATATTGAAAAAGAACTAAACTTGAAGAAATGCCTTAAGCTCCGTAATCTCTCCAGAATTATGATATTGTAAAACTTATATCTAATTTTTTCTTCCATTTTAACTTCACTCACCTGGGATATAATCTGTTTCTTCTCCTGATTTTTGGTAGTAGATGTGAGGATATATTAACCTATTATGAAGAAGGTGGATAGTTAAAGTTTTATCTGCTGACGGAGTTCTGAAATTATGGATGTTGTTTCTCTAGGGCATGTAAGCATTGACAGAGTTGAAATTAATGGTAGGAGGAAGACACAGCTTGGTGGTGCGGGTATTTACTCTGCCATGGCTGCAAATATCTTTGTAGATTCTGCAGTGGTTTCGAGAGTTGGAGGTGATTTTCCAGAAGGTTTCGTTACAAATCTGCATGAACTTAGTATTGATATAGCAGGCATAAAGCATGTCTCTGGTAAGAGCACATTCTTTGATATAAGTTATAATGAGAATAATCAGGCTGTTTACAATACCTATTCTCTTGGTGTTGGTGTGTACATACGCCCTGAGGACATTCCAGATAAGTACCTCACAGCCAGAGCCTTTCATATTGCTCCCATGGCAGCAAGCAAACAGAGAGCATTTGTAGAATTTCTGAGGGAGAATACGTATGGGCTTATCTCTTTAAATACCCATGCTGCATACTTCGCAAGATACAGAAAGGAACTTCTCAGGCTTATCCCTGATGTTGATATCTTCACAATAAATGATGAGGAAGCAATGCTTCTAACAAAGACGAAAAGTATTGAGCAGGCAATAAATGTATTTAAAAAGCTTGAAGTGAATATTGCGGTTATAACCCGGGGAGTTAATGGGAGTGTTGTTATTGAAAAGGGAGAGATAAACCTTTCACATTCCATGACTCAAGATAAGATTGTTGACCTAACAGGCTGCGGAGATGTATATGGGGGTAGTTTTATAGCCTGTTATATGCTCACTGAAAATGCTTTGAAATCTGCCAATATGGCAAATAGTGTGGCAAGTATAAATGCAAGCAAATGGAGCTTCTCGGCAATAAAAAATCTTAAATTCGACACTCTTGAAGCCTTTCAGAAATTTGTTGTATTCAGGCAGAGCAAGCAGAGCAAGATGCAGCGCAGTCTGGAGCATTATATCTGATAATCTACTTCACAGCAATTATAACATCACCGGCAGCAACACTATCGCCTTCTGAAATAAAAACCTTTTTAACTTTTCCACTGCGGATGGCAACTATGTCGTTCTGCATCTTCATGGCTTCAAGCAGGGCAACCACATCATCCTTCTTAACCATGTCCCCTTCATTTACTTTGATTTTTACAATCATACCCTGCATGGGTGAGACTATGGCACCTTCAATCTTCTCAGCCTTTTCTTCATGCTTTGCTTCTACTACATCAACAAAACCACCAAGAGGCTTAACCCTGACAAAGAACTCCTCGTCATCAATCTCAACTTTGAACTCAGTTGGTATTCCTTTCTCCCTATCCTTTTCTTCTTCTCCAGAAGGTTTGAGGGGTTCCTCTATGAATTCACCCTTCAGAAACCTGGGAGCTATGGAGGGATATAGGGCATAAGTCAAAATATCTTCTTCCTGTCTGACAATTCCCAGCTTTCTTGCTTCTTCCTCCATGAGATGAAGCATGGGCGGTATTAAATCAGCAGGTCTTATTATAATAGGTTCTTCATCGCCAATAATTTTTAATTTAATTTCCTCTTTTATTGGAGCAGGTGGTCTGCCATAAAGTCCCTTAACATAGTCCTTTATTTCCTGAGGTACAACCTTGTAGCGCTCTCCAACGAGAACATTCATTACAGCCTGCGTACCGACAATCTGAGAGGTTGGAGTGACAAGGGGTGGGTAGCCGAGTTCTTCTCTGACTTTTGGAATCTCCTTTAGGACATCTTCGAATCTATCAAGAGCATTCTGCTCCCTGAGCTGGGATATAAGGTTGGAGATCATTCCGCCAGGTATCTGATAGAGAAGAACATTGGTGTCAATCATCTGAGACCTCTCATCTATTAAAGCGGAATACTTTGTCCTTATTTCTCTAAAGATTTCAGTTATGCCTCTGAAGCTCTCCTGCTTTATTCCTGTGTCATGTGCAGTACCTTTCAGAGCTGCAACTATAGTCTCTGTAGGAGGCTGGGATGTCCCCCAAGAGAAAGGCGACATGGCAGTATCGAGTATATCTACACCAGCCTTGACAGCTGCATAATAAGAAATTGGCGCCATGCCAGAGGTGCAGTGGGAATGAAGAGCAATGGGTATGGAAATCTCTTTTTTCAGAGCATTTACAAGCTCATAGGCTGCAGATGGCGAAATTAAACCAGCCATATCCTTAATACAGAGCGAATCACATTCGAGCTCTTCCAGTTGCTTTGCCATTTCCACAAATTTTTCAGTTGTATGAACTGGTGAGATTGTATAGCAGATTGTGCCCTGTACATGGGCGCCGATGCGTTTTGCAACTTTTATGGAAAGCCCCATATTTCTTATATCGTTGAGGGCATCGAATATTCTGAAGATATCAACACCATTTTCAAAGGACTTCTCCACAAACTTTTCGACAATATCATCGCTGTAGTGTTTGTAGCCAACGAGATTCTGTCCCCTGAGAAGCATCTGAGTAGGTGTATTTTTCAGGTACTTTTTGAATATTCTTATTCTGTCCCATGGGTCTTCATTGAGATATCTTATACATGAATCAAATGTCGCACCTCCCCATACTTCAAGGGAAAAGAAGCCTACGTCATCCATTTTCTCAATAAGGGGAATCATATGCCTTGTACGCATTCTTGTTGCTGCAAGGCTCTGATGGGCATCTCTGAATGTTGTGTCTGTTATTTTTATGCTCTTCAACTTTAATACCTCTCAAAAATCCATTCTTCTTATTTTAACCAATCAACAATATAAAATATTTTTCCACACCTGTATGAGGGGTTGTACTGGTAAATAAAGACTTTATTACAGATATATTATTATTCATGTCTCTATATATAATATCTATTGCCCTGTAAATTCCTATTCTTTTCAGATGTGAAGTATTCCATATTAGGAAGAAATTAAAGATTCTAGGTGATTAGTTGAAGTTTGATGATTTGAATTTAACAGAAGAAGTTAAGAAAGCTATTGATGAAATGGGATTTGAAGACCTGAAATATATCCAGGAAAAAGTACTACCTCATGCTCTTGAGGGAAAGGATATTATGGGTCATGCCCCAACAGGATCAGGAAAAACTCTTGGTTTTACAATACCGATAGCTGAGAATGTTAATCATGGTAAGGGTGTAGAAGCCCTAGTTATCTGTCCTACAAGAGAGCTCACACTACAGGTTACAAAGGTTATTAAAGATACATGCAAATACAGCAACATAAAAACTCTTCCAGTCTATGGAGGAGTGGCAATAGGTCCACAAATATCTGCACTCAAAAGGAGTGATGTTGTTGTTGGAACACCAGGCAGGTTACTTGACCATATAAGAAGGGGAACCCTCCGTCTTGACAGGGTAAAAATCCTTGTACTGGATGAAGCTGATAGAATGCTTGATATGGGATTTATAAATGATATAAGGCATATTGTAAGCATGACATCTAAGAGAAGGCAGACTTTATTCTTCTCAGCCACCATACCTGAGTCAATTATAAGATTCTCCAAGCGCTTTATGAACCAGCCAGTTCATATAAAATTGGATGGAAATGAAGATAAACCGAAAATAAATCAGTCATATATGGAGGTTTCAAATAAACAGAAGTTCCAGCTTCTGCTGGCCTTAATTGAGAGAGACGACCCGGAATCTTCAATAATATTCTGCAATACTAAAATTGAGTCAGACCTTGTGGCAAATAACCTTGCAAAAAATAATATAGATGCTCTTGCTATACATGGTGACCTCAGTCAGGCTAAGAGAGATATGGTTATGGGAAAGTTCCGTAAGGGTGAAGTGAAATTTCTGGTTGCCACCGATGTAGCCTCACGTGGTCTTGACATACCCCGGGTGAGTCACATATATAACTATGATATACCTGATGACCCTGATGACTATCTTCATCGTATTGGAAGGACTGCTAGAGCAGGAAGAGAGGGAAATGCTGTATGTATTCTAAGCCCTTCTGACCATAACAATATGCGTAATCTCCACAAAAAGTACTCCAAGCTTAAGCAGGAGGAATTTGAGTTTGACCTTTCAAAATATCCTCAGATGAACAGAAGTTTAAAGTCAAGGTATAGCAGCAGCAGGAGACCTTCATTTTCAAATAGAGGAAAAGGTGGTTACTCAAAAAAGGGGTTCAAACCACATAACCAGTCAAGGAAGACAAAGAGACCTCCAAAAAAATAATACCTTTTTTAGCAATATGTGAACTGCCTCTAGAGTTTCTGCTTTCACAGGCATTAATTTTAACTATAGCAGCGAGAAGTTCCCCCATGCGGAGGGCTAATAGCTGATAATCTTAGCTGTATTTATCTGGGGGATACTGGTTATACTTTACTTTTTACGATATCGTGAGCGGGAAAGCCCACCATCTTTAGTCGTGGGAGTATGTCAGAGATGACTTCCTGCCGATAAAGTTAAATAATTTCTGGGTGAGATACACACCATGCGTGCCTACAGAGTAACTGAGATTGATATCTCGGGCATAAGAAAAATGTTTGAACTCGCGGGTGAGGATGTAATAAATCTTGCTATTGGCGAGCCTGATTTTCCAATTCCGGAGGAAGCCAAGGAGGCAATATATCAGGCTTTAAGGGAAGATTTTACCCATTACACCAGCAATAAAGGTATAATTGAACTTAGAGAAGCTCTGGCAGAGAAGCTGAAGAAAGAAAATGGTGTGGATGCTGGGGCAGAGGAGATTATAATCACCTCTGGAGCTTCGGAAGCTCTTCATCTTGCCTTTCAGGCTTTTATAAACAATGGAGAGGAAGTTCTTATTCCAAACCCTGGTTTTGTTTCCTATGACCCTCTGGTGAAACTTGCCCAGGGTAAATCTGTTTACTATCCCCTGAGATTTGAGGATGGCTTTATTCCTGATATTGAGGATATCAAGAAAAGGATGAGTTCAAAAACAAAGATGATTGTGCTAAACTCACCCAGCAATCCCACAGGTGCTGTTTATCCTGAAGAGATTATAAAGGCTATTGCCGAGATAGCCGAAGATTATAATGCCCTGCTTGTCAGCGATGAAGTATATGAGAAGATTATTTATGAGGGTGAACATATAAGCCCTGGAGCTTTCTCAGATAATGTTATAACTGTGAATGGCTTCTCTAAGAGCTATGCCATGACAGGGCTCAGAGTGGGTTATCTCAGTGCTGGAGATGAGCTTTTGGAGGAGATGTTGAAGGTACACCAGTATATCCAGGCGAGTGTTAACTCCACTGCCCAGAGGGCTGCTCTGGCAGCTCTGGGTAGTAAGAGGTTTATTGAAAACATGGTTGGTGAACTGAGGGAGCGCAGGGAGATAATACTGAAGCTTCTTGGTGGTATAGAAAGGGTAAGGGTAAACAGGGCTGGAGGTGCTTTTTATGTATTTGCTGATTTCTCTGCATATGGAGATTCACAGTACCTTGCCACAGAGTTGGTCAGGGCAGGCGTTGTTGTCACATCGGGTACAGCTTTTGGTAGTCTAGGCGAAGGCTTTCTAAGATTTTCCTATGCCACAAGCAGAGGAAATATTAAAGAGGGTGTAGGTAAACTTAAAGGTTATCTGGAGGATAAGATATGAATAAAAAGCTTATTGCAGGATTGTGTAATGCTCACAGTGCACCTGGATATGAGGATGAGATTAGAGAAATAATGAAAAAAGAACTTGCAAATGTTTGCGATGTGATTAGTGTAGATAAGCTGGGCAATCTCATAGCAAAAAAAGGCGATGGTGGAAAAAAGATTATGCTGGATGCCCATATGGATGAAATCGGACTGATTATTAAAAATATAGACAAGGAGGGCTTTATAAAGTTCACCACTCTCGGCGGTTTCTCTAATCAGACTCTTCTCAATCAGAAAGTTGTTATTCATACGGACAAAGGTAGAGTTCATGGTGTTGTTGGCTCAAAGCCCCCTCATCTCATGGAGGAAGAGGAGAGAAAGAAGATTGTCAAGGCTGAAAATATGTTCATTGATATTGGAGCTGAAAGCAACAGTGGTGCTGGGGATATAGGCGTGGCAGTTGGAGATTTTATAACTATGGATATGAACTTCAGAGAACTTGGTGGAGATTTTATAACAGGCAAAGCCTTTGACGACCGTCTAGGCTGCTATGTTATGATTGAAGTTATGAAGAGAATTGATGCCAGTGATGTTGAAGTGTATGCAGTGGGTAGTGTGCAGGAGGAGGTAGGCCTCAAAGGAGCCAGAACAGCAGCATATAAGATTAATCCCGACTATGCCCTTGTTCTCGATGTCACTACAACAGGTGACTACCCTGGTGTTAAAGAAGATAAGAGCACGAATAAACTTGGCAAAGGAGCTGTTATATCTCTTGCCGATTCCAGTGGAAGGGGACTTATAACCCATCCAAAGGTGAAGAAGATTTTGTTAAACACTGCCAGAGAGGAGAATATAATGTACCAGCTTGAAGTTGGAGAAGGAGGCACAACCAATGCCACTGTTATACACCTTACCAGAGAGGGCGTGCCGAGCGGAGTTATTTCTGTTCCTACACGATATATTCACTCGCCTGTCGAAGTTGCAAGGCTCAGGGATATTGAGGCTGTGATTGACCTGACAGCAAAGGCAATCAATAGAATTTAGGGAAAGTATCAGGGCTAATCTCCGTGTCTTTAGACATGGGATACAGCCCGTAAAGTAGATAAGGTAAAATCGTCAATCACCCACGACTAAAGTCGTGGGCTTGTCTCGTGAGAGATCAGGGTAACAGGTTGATTAGGAGGTATTGAAAAATGCAGAAGTTATTGGTAGAGTTCAAGAACACATCAGGGAATGCTCCTCAAGTCCCCTG
>QIGD01000057.1 GCA_003229935.1 Methanobacteriota archaeon
TGTCTGCAACAGATTGACCTATGCCTTGACGCAATGCTATATTGAACGCAGCATTTACGTCAGCATGGTCAACGTGGCCACAGTGGGAGCATTTATATCTTACCATTCCTATTGCCTATCAGCCCACATCTTGAACACTCTTGACTAGATATTGTGGGTCAACATAGACAATGGGTACTCCCAGCAGCTTGGCTTTATACTCTATCATTTTTCGAAGCTGATAGAACGACCAACTGTTCGCCTTCCAGGTCCTCCATATTCAAACCACTATTATAAATATATGTCAATAACATATAACTATTTTGGTGACAATTAACTATGGTTCGCTCTCATTCCACCACTAAAGATGGTGGGCTTTCCCGCTCACGACATCGTAAGATTTTGATATGTAGCTACTCCTTCATAAGTCTTTCAGGTATTAGCTGCTTTTCAATTAAAGAAGAGAAGTCTTCTACCTGACGAATAAGCTCTGCTCCTTCCTGACTCACAAGAACTTCGGCAGGTCTTGGTCTTGAGTTATACTGGCTTGCCATGATAAAGCCATACGCACCAGAATCTAGAAAGGCAAGAACATCTCCCTTTTCAATTGTAGGGAGTTTTCTATCCCTTGCAAGAATATCGCCACTCTCACATACATTTCCGGCAATATCAACAATTTCCTGCGGCTTTTCATCTGGCTTATTGGCAACAATTACCTCATGGTAGGCAGAGTATATGACAGGCCTTAAAAGAACATGAAAACCAGAATCGCAGCCTATGAACTTTTTATAAGGTGTACTCTTTACAGTGCTCACCCTTGTCAGCATTATTCCGGCATCACCAACAATAAATCTACCTGGCTCAAAAATGAGCTCAGGTTTTTTCAGAGAGTACTCCTTAATCTTTTCATTAATTATAGGTACAATAGCTTTAGCAAGGTCCTCTGGGGTTATTATCTCCTGAGCCTCTTTGTACTCAATCCCGACACCTCCTCCAAGGTCAGCAAACTCCAGCTCTATTCCAAGATTATTCTTTATTCTGCCGATAATATCAAAGAGTCTTGCTGTTGCCACCTCATAAGGTGAAGTTTTGGTTATCTGCGAACCTATGTGCATGTGAATGCCGACAATATCTAAAAATTCTGCCTCCTTAGCTTTTTTATAACCATCCAGAATAACGTTCTCGTGTATCCCAAACTTGCTTTCCTTCAAACCAGTAGAGAGGTAAGGATGAGTCTCGGGAGAAACCTCAGGATTAACTCTGAAGGATACTTTTGCCCTGAGTTTTTCCCTCTCTGTGATTCTTATTAGTCTGTCGAGCTCGTGGAGAGAGTCAAGATTTATTGTAACTCCTACTTTAAGCGCTTTTTCAAGCTCTTTGTCTGTTTTATTATTTCCTGTGAATATAATCTTCTCTGGCCTTATGCCAGCAAGTAGGGTAAGGTATAACTCACCCTCACTGAGAATATCCACACCAGCCTCCTCCTGCCTCAAAATATGAAGAATAGCAAGGTTGCTATTTGCCTTACAGGCATAGAAAACCTCTACATCGCCATAATATTTCTCAAAGGCTTCCTTAAATTCTCTGTACCTCTGCCTTATTCTCTGTTCGTCGTAAACATATAGGGGTGTTGAATGCCTGTCTACAAGCTTCACCAGATCAACACCACCTAAAGCTAAATTGCCCTGTGGATTTACAGTAATGTGCGATTTTGATTCAAACATAATATCATACCTATATTTATAACGCTGAAAAGGCATACTTAAATTTTGTCTGTGGCCTCCGAATACATCAGAGAAGAAGCTCCTGCTATAAGACCTCCTATAGCATCATCGGCAAAAGCTTCAAGCTTCTTCAGTACACCCGGTTTTTTCATATCAAAGCGCACAAATTCAAATTTTGCCCTCGTACCGCCTATATATTCCGCTATTGCCATACCAATTATCTCATCAGCCAGAATGAACACTTCATCCCTATCAAAGTCCTCTCTGCTTATCCCTGGAATCTTCCCTTCCACAGCAAGTCTCTCCAGCTCAAAAGCTGCAATCAGGAGTGAATTGACATTCGGGTCTCGCAGAGTACTGTCAAAAATCTTCCCGAGAATCTGCTCTGCAATCTCCTGTGTTTCAATACCGGGATGAGGAACGAAAAGCTCCATAGCAGTGGCAATAAGGTCTTCCCTTGATATACCCTTTTCATTCAGAATGGTGTACATATTATGAGGAGTAATAAAAAGATAACCAGAGCAAAGAAGAAAATTACTCTATCTGCAATAGCAATAGCCTTATCTATATCCTCTGGCACAGCATCTCTGCCCTCACCCAATACATAACTTCCTTTTTTTGTCAGTTTAACTCCGGTTGCACCTGCCATGGCAGCCATCGGTATGCCAGCATTTGGACTTTCTGTTGCAGAGCCGTATTTCAGCACGGTTTTTAAAGTTCTTATTTTTTCTGATGAGAACAGAATTATAAGAAGGGCCGAAACTCTTGCAGGTATATAGTTCAGAATATCATCGAGTTTTGCAGAAGACATGCCAAAGCTTCCATATTTTCTATATCCAATCATGGAATCGAGAGTATTCATAACCCTATAAAAGAATGCTGCAGCCACACCGGCTTCTGGGCTGAGACATGAGAATAAGGCAAAGTAGAAGAGGGGTGAGAGCATGCTATCGTGGATATTCTCTCCAATACTCTCAACACATGCTGAGGAGGCTTCTGATTCGTCAAGTTTTTCAGTAGGCCTGCTCACAATATATACCAGAAGTTTTCTTGCTCTTTCAAGAGCACCACTTTTAAGGGCATCTCCCACAGGAAGCGTATAATCCCTCAGACCACGCCAGCTGAAGCTACTCTTCAATATATAAATAGATAACAGTAATTTTGCATAACCCTGAAGATGGATGAGAAGAAGAAAAATCGAAATAGATAAGCAAGCTGCCATAACTACTATAAAAATCCCACCTGCACCACCATATCTCTCAAGGAATTTCAGTTTTTCAATAGCTTTGCCAATGTATACTGTGGGGTGAAATATATCCGGTGGCTCTCCAAAAACTCTGTCAATAGCCAGAGAAAGTAGAAGAATAATAGCAGAGTTCAAAGTTACCCCAGCCTGTGCCTCACCCTGACTGCAACGCCATGTGTCAGACTGAGCATTTCCTCTGCACTTACCATGGCTCTTCCAGTAGCTATTGGCTTATCCTGAGAATCAACAACAATTACCTCCTGATACGGCTTTATTTTCATATCAGCCTCTTCTACAAAGCCACAAAAGAGACTTCTGCCCTGACTTACAAATTCCACGGCATCCTCATGTGCAACAACTCTGTTCTTGGGAAACGGTAGTTTGAGGAGTCTCTTCACACCTTCCACATTTAGGACAACAGAACCGTCACTTGCTCTGATTACTCCAACAAGCCTGTCCCCGGCGTAAACCTCTCTTATTCTACCTGTTTTAGATATTCTCGCTCTTGTATCAGAGAACAGAAGCTCTCCTGCACCTTCGCCAAAGTAATAGTCACCTATAGCAGTAAGCTTTCCCTCAATGTCATTTTTTCCTTTAAAATTTTCAACATCAGAGAAGCTTTCTCCTTCAATACCGAGAAATTCCAGACTGCTATGGAAATAAACTTTTTCAAAGCCAGAAGCATACTCTTTAACAACTTTTTTCATGAAGTTTATCTGTGCCTCATCATATCCACCAGGTGCCTCATGCTGGGTGAGAGGATAAACCTCCTCTATCTCAAGAGGTATAACCCCAAATACCTTTGAAGCTATACATATATGATATTCCTCAGTGCTCATCATTCCATAGGTTTTTGAGTAGGGCTTCTCAACCTCAGGTAGAAGTACGAGTTTTTTATTTATTTTAAGCCTTTTCAGCTTTTTAATGTGTCTTCTAACCTCCGGTCTGAGTAAGGCTTCACTTCCTGTGTAAAAAAAGGCTGACTTTTTTGTAACAGGCTCAAGATTCTCTAAACTGCTGTAGGATAGAGCCACTCTCACAGCTTCAAGAAGATATGGATGTGCTCTGGCTCTCTCGGCAACAAGCTCCCATAAAGAACCGTCATGTATACTCTGCCTCACCCGTCTTATTTCTTCAATGCTTACTGTAAGATTGTGCATGGCAAGAAAGTGGTCTCTATCCTTCTTTTCAAGCTTCTTAAGCTCTTCTGCTGTTGTCGATGTGCATACTGCACAGGAACAGGGTAGCTCTCTAAGCCTCTCAAGCCTGTAGGTTCCTGAAGTTGTTATATACCTGCCCTCTCTTGCATAGAGAGCATAGGCTGCGCTGTCAAAGAGGTCACAGCCCAGAGCACTGGCAAGAGCAAAGAGCATTGGATGTCCTGCTCCAAACAGATGAACAGGCTTATCGTGAGGTAGATATTTTCTGGAATGTATAATAACTTTCACAAGATCAGAGAAGCGGTATTTCTCCATGAGAGGTACAACCCCACCTATTGGATAGAGGTCAAAACCAAGCTCTGCCATCTTTCTGGCACTTTTTTCTCTGAGTTCTGGATATGTAGAACCCTGTACTGTGCCCGAGAGGAGTATTTTTTTTCTTGCCTTAATACTCTCTCTAGCTCTTCTGATGGTTTCCTCAAGCTCTCTATCTGCCTGCTCTCTTGGAACATCCGGCTCTGTAGGTATGTCAAGAATTACACCTATGTCAACACCTATATTCTCCTGAAACTCGAGAATTTCCATGGGGGTGACATCAACCCCACCATACTGGTAAAGCTGGAAAGAGCCTGAGTCTGTCATTATCACACCATCAAAGCCAAGAAGGCTGTGAATTCCCTCCTCCAGGGCTCTGCTTCTTAACTCTCTATTCTGATTTATTATGTAGGAGTTGGTTATTATGCCATTAAAACCAAGTTTCTCTATTTCTTCAATACTCAGTATCTGCTTTCTCGGGTCTATTACAGGAAAAAGATAGGGTGTTGTCAGCTTTTTACCATTAATATTTAGTTCTGTAACTCTACCTGAAGCATCTCTCGCTCTGATTTCAATCATGGATTTGCTTTTACTTCAATGAATAAAAAGTTTGAGGTTATGCCTGATATGAATATAAAATATTCTATGCTGAAATTATAAAATATCTAGCCATACAGCCCAGCAATTTGATAGTTAATTTATCCCAACCCTTTATTATTAACGTAAAAACTCTGACATACTCCCACGACTAAAGAGGCTGTCCCGTAATCAAAAATACTACGGGAAATAAGCTAAATTTAGCCTTTATTGTCTAAAATAATTACTGAGAGTAATTGTCGGACAGCCTCTAAAGTCATAGGCTTTCTGCCTAAAATATCGTAACATTCAATATCTCACTTCCTCTGACAGTATGTGCTTGGAAGATATCTCTTGAAAACTCAAGTTTAAATGAGGTTATACTCGTCCAGAAACCCATAGTTATAAGACTGGCAAGGAATAAAGGTGAAAAGCAGACGGCACTTCTCGCTCCAAAATAAAATTCAACAGCCAAAAAAAACTATGATAATCTTTCCAGCCACCTTTCATCTTCTTTATATCCACAGCCATCCGCATATTTAAAAGCAGCTTTTTTATACCTCTTACGATGTCGTGAGCGGGAAAGCCCACCATCTTCAGTGGTGGGATGAGAGCGAACCATAGTTAATTGTCACCAAAATAGTCATATATTAGTGCCACCAATTTATAATTGATGGTTAACAAAAGATGGAAATATTCAAAGACATGTGTTCACAACGTGGCGTATCATCTAATATGGTGTCCGAAGTATCGAAGAAAAATACTGATAGATACTATAGCAAAGGATTTGAGAGAACTTCTCAAATTGAAGGCAAAGGAATTGGAAAATGATTTTTAACATCGAATATAATTCTCGACTCTTAAGGATATTGTCATCCATCCAAACCAATCTCCAGAAAGATTTCATTCATCTTACCATCCTTTTTCTTGATGACTTCAAAGGCTTCCTCTCCGGTGTTTCAATCTTTATTTGAGGCTTATTTATACCAAAAAAGCAGGTTAAGGAAGAAAACAGGTTCCTAGCCAGTGGTTGTATTAAGAAGCTCACGCTCTCATATCTATCTGACTTTTACATTCCACACCAATACCACAAGATTGGGAACATCTGGAGTATATACTGCTGTCACCGAAACAGTCAGGATAACTCTCATATTCTTCAATATCTGTCTCCTCTTTTATTTCTTCTTCTATTTTTTCAGTTTCGTTTTCAACTGCCTTATGTTCAAAAAGGAAATCAAGCTCCCCCTCTTTATTATCTCTATCATTATAGCCTTTATTTACCTGAACCTCTTTTTCACTCTCCTCCTCATTATACAAGAAATCTAGGTCATCACCATATTTATTTAAAGATTCTTCAGAAAACTCAGGCGCTTCATCCTGTTTTTCA
The DNA here is from genome assembly GCA_003229935.1 of Methanobacteriota archaeon. Lineage (GTDB taxonomy): Archaea > Hydrothermarchaeota > Hydrothermarchaeia > Hydrothermarchaeales > BMS3B > BMS3B. Next base: position 6,388 of record QIGD01000057.1, read on the forward strand.
TCTGGAGTTTCATCATCCAGCATAACCTCTTCCTCTGGATATGTTTCAAGGTCGTCAGTATAAATCTTATCGATATAATCTTCGCCTGTCTCATCAAGACCATCCATGTCCATATCAGAAATTGCATCAAGAATCTCACTTCTGACTTCAGTGGTGGATGAAGATTTGAATTTCTCGGCAGATGTAGAAGGAGTATTCGGAATTTCTGCTTCGAGAATCTGCTTGACTAAATCTGTTTCCATTCCAGATGATGGAGCTGAAACCACCTTGTTCCTTTTTACAGGCGGGCTATAAAATTCTTCCTCTTCTGTATATTTCCTTCTCACAGGCCTTCTGGAGTATCCTTTGTCTCTTCCCATAATCCACGAGGTTATAATCACTATTAAAACACTGAGGAAGAATAAACTCCCAATACCAAGGATGATATAATCTGCAGTAAGCATTAATAATATTTCTTGGAGGTAGAATAAAAATCTAACCCTCATTATGGGAAAGTATTTTATGCATTAGATACAAATTAAATATATGAACCCAAGACCCTGTGAAAAGCAGAGATTTATACTCGATACAACAGCATTAACAGGTGTCGGGCTGAGATACGAATCCGAACCTCTCTGTGAAACCATAGAAAGAATTCTTGGCCTTATAAGGGAGGCAAGAATCAGGCTGAATATATCCTGCCATATCCCTTTTCCAACTGTTTATGGTGAGCTCAGACAGTTTATGAAACGTTATGCATGCAGTGAAGAGCTAATTGTGGAACTTGACACTTGGCTGGTAAAAAAAACACCTAACAGGTTTGATGTAAAAATTCCTTCAGAGGTATTCTATGAGTATGTAAAGGATATAAGGGAGAGAATGAACAGGGGAATGAAGATTGCTGAAAGCTGTATATGGCTGAGTGCCACAGAAACTTTTGACCTTGCAAAAAAGGATGTGGAAAAGGAGAAGATAAACAGAGAGAGCACAGGTTATCTTATAAAGGATTTCAGAGCAAAGTACAGGAATGCACTGCGCTATGGCACTTTAGACTCTGCTCCCGACCTTGATGTCCTGCTTCTTGCTAAAGAAATGGATGCAGGAGTTGTATCAAGCGATGAAGGAATAAAAAAGTGGACTGAGAGGCTCGGACTGAGATTTGTTGAAGGTTCCACCTTTCCCAAGATGATTGAAGAGTATCTCAAACATGTGGAATAGTTTTTTATAGTTATTTAACCTTCAGGCATTAGTATGGAGTTTACAAGGCCAAGAGGTACAAGGGACTTTTTTCCGGAAGAGATGGAAAAAAGAAGATGGGTGGAAGCGAAAATAAGGAACACATTCGAAAATTTTAGCTATGGTGAGATTTTAACTCCAACCTTTGAGCATATCAACCTTATAACTGCAAAATCGGGAGAGGATATAGTTGAGCACCTTTACACTTTTGTGGATAGGGGTAAAAGAAAGCTTGTTCTCAGGCCTGAGCTTACGGCACCTGTGATGCGTGCCTATGTGAATGAGCTTCAGAGTCAGGCAAAGCCTGTTAAACTTTATTATATTGCAAACTGCTTCCGTTATGAGAGACCTCAGTCAGGCAGATACAGAGAGTTCTGGCAGGCGGGCATTGAACTTATAGGCTCTCCAGGCGCCGAGGCTGAGGCTGAAGTCATTGCCCTTGCCTATACAATTCTTAAAAACCTTAATCTGAAGGATTTTACCATGCATATAGGCAATATAGGCCTTCTCAGAAAGTTTCTTAAAAACCTTGGAATTACAGAACAGAGCAATTTTCTGGCTCTGATAGATAAGAAAGAACATGATGAACTCGAGAAACAGCTTAAATTTTATGGTGTAAAGGCTGAAGATAGAAAGCTTTTCTTTAAGATAATAAGTCTCAAGGGGAATACACGTGAAACTGTCGCAAGAGTCAGAGAGCTTTTCCAAGACAGAGAGATTTTGAAAGAGATGGATAGATTCGAGGAGACTTTGAATTATATTGATAATCTTGGAGTAGATTACAGCGTTAACTTTGGCATTGCAAGGGGTCTTGATTATTACACAGGTATGGTATTTGAGATTTACGCCCAGAAGCTGGGAGCAGAAAAACAGATATGTGGAGGAGGCAGCTATTCTCTTACTGAAACTTTTGGAGGGAAGGCTACACCTACATGTGGTTTTGCCATAGGATTTGACAGGCTCATACTTGCTCTGGATAAAGATGGAGTAAAAGCGGGCAGTGATAATGACCATGGTGTATATGTTATTCCCGTATCACAAGAATTCATTGCTTACGCCATGAAGATAACATCAGATATAAGAGAATATAAGGTGTGCGAGATGGAGCTTAAGAGAAGAAAGCTGGGAAAGGCTCTGAGCTATGCATCAAAGAAAGGTTTTGAGTATGCAGTTATAGTGGGAGAGGAAAAGATTAGTCTTAAGAATCTTATCAGCAAGGAACAGGTAGAAATAGATATTTCCAAAATGAAAACTTCTTTAAACACGGGACACCGATAAATGTCGGGATAGAAAAAGAAAAATTTAGATATATGCTTGAATATACGGGTGAGCAAATTGGTTAGGAAAGTCAGGAATATTGCTCTTCTGGCACTATTAGAGCTATCAATACTTGTACTGTTATATATTTTCAGAGGTTATGATGATAATGCCACAGTAAGGTGGAGCTGGACAGTCAACAATCCTATAGTATTTATTCTTATTATAATAATTTCCCTTGTTTTAGGATATATATTCATATTCATCAAAATAAAATATAAAAAAACCGCCATATTTCTTGCTGCCTTTTTTGTTTCTGCTATTTTCTGGAGGGAGCCTGAGGTTATTATTGATGCCTCGAGGTATTTTACCTATGCAAAAATAGCCAGAGTTGATGGCCTTTTTTTCTTTCTGAGTGAATGGGGCAAGGGGTTTGCAGTATGGACAGACCTGCCCGGTATTCCTCTGCTACATGCATTGATATTTGAAATCTTTGGAGAGGGCAGACTCGTTATTCAGATTTTTAACTCATTGTTATTTTCCCTTACTGCGGTTTTGGTATACCTCACTGGAAGAGAACTCTGGAACAAAGAGACTGGAATTACTGCCTCTATATTCTTCTTTGCCTTTCCCTTCATCTATTCACAGACACCTCTATTCCTTATAGATGTACCCGCCATGTTCTTTTTCTCACTTTCTCTCTACACTTTTATCAAAGCTGTAAAAAAAGGAGGGTTGTGGATTCCGGCAGCTTCTCTTGCCATAGTCTATGCCCTCTTCGCAAAATACTCCCTCTGGTTTTATCTTCTGCCCCTTCCCCTACTTATGTTAAGAAGAAATAAGAAAAGGGGGATTATCTCACTATCTCTGGCAGCCATGATGTTTACTTTGATTTTTTATATTAAAAGCGATGTTTTTATTGCGCAGATTGAACTTCTGAAAAGCTATCAGCTACAGGGTTTGCAAAGGTGGGGAGAGAGTTTCACAAGTATATTTTTATTTCAGATAAGTCCTTTTTTAACTCTGGCAGCTATATTTTCTCTAATCGAGGGCTACAGAAAGAAGGATATCAATGTTGCTATTATTTTTGCCTTTATCCTTCCTGTTTTTCTGCTTCATATAGACAGAATACGCTATATTTTACCTGTGTTCCCTGCTCTCGCCCTTCTGTCATCACGTGGTATAGTAAATTTTGGCAGGAGAAGAGGGAGATTTCTTGCAGCTTCAGCAGCAATCTTCTCTGTCCTTCTGGCACTTTGCTTCTATCTTCCATTTAACCTCGGAACAAGTGCCTCAAATCTTCAGCAGACAGGAGATTATTTGAATTCTGTTAAAACTGACAGTATAAGTGTACTTTCATTAATGCATGAATCATATATTAACCCGATAATAACAATTCCACTTCTTAATATATATACCAGAAAGGAAATCTCTGTTATACCCTATAGCTATTCAAAACCGTCAGAAAATAAGCTTATTGAAAGTCCTTTTCGCTTTACATGGGAATATAAACTTCCAGATTATTATAAAACTGACAGAAAACCGAAAATCTTTGTACTTATAACTCAAAAAAAGAATCAGACAATTCCAGAAAAAATAGAAAAAGAGTTAAAGAAGTATAAAGAGATTAAAGAGTTCGGGAAGAGTCAGAAGTTATTCGGCTATAACACACTGGTTTCAATATATCAACTCAGTTAACTCGCCTGTTTAACTCTTCCAGCACTTCTTTTATATTAAGTTCTCTTTTTTCAACCTCTTCTTTTATACTTCTTTCTGAGCCTTCTAGCCCATGGCACTCACATATTCCAAGGTTCAGAAGATAGTCAATCGTTTCCGGATATTCCCTGAATATCTGCAAGATTTTTGTTTCTGAAGTTATGCTATTTGGGGACCTTGGCATATACACCGTAACCTTGAGTAGCAAAACCTTTAGCCTGTCCAGTATTACCTTCTTTAGAACTGCCGCTTGGAGCAGCAGTAACATTCGTGGTATTATTTGGAGTCAAAACAACATGTACTCCTGAACTTGAGCTGCCTATAGCTGGCGTACTCGGGGACATTGAATAACCAATTATAAGACCAAGAATTCCGACCATAATAATGGAGACATATGCAAGCTCATTTTTCATAATCTTATTCCTCCTTAAAAAAAGGGCAGGAAAGCCCTATGCTTTCTGTATCTTATAGTAGAAATTTACGCCGTTCCTTGTATGTTCCAGGACTTTATGCCCATCCTTCTCTATCAGAGCAGAAATACTCTCCTCAGAAGTAGGATTGTCAAATATCACTTCAAGCACATCTCCAGATTTTATTTTCTGAAGTGTCTTCATTGTATAAAGCTGTGGATGAGGGCATACATAACCCTTCACATCCAATTCATAGGTATGTTCATCTTTCTTCTTAAATTTCATCTTTTTACCTCCTTTATAAATCAATATCGAAATCAGCCAGATCACTGGCAAGCTTCCTGTTAGTCCACCAGTTAAACATCTTCACGCCACCGAGAGCTCCTGCACCCATGCCCGCGAAGAAAAGCCAGCCACCAGGGTCTCCACCTGCAACTCTTATGTAGAATGCACCAATATTGCACCCAAATGCTAGTCGGGCACCAATACCCATAAAGATACCGCCGAGAAGGCCCCATACTGCAAGCTCTCTGTTTGGCATTTTTAGTTTAAACTCATTGTTCATAAGGGCTATGGTTGCTGCTCCAAGTATTATACCTATGGACATCAGCAGAGGCGGATTATGCCATGGTGCTGGAATTCCATTCATAGTTCCATAGAATATGTTGTTTCTCATATTGATTCCAAGATGTTCCATAACCCATGCTCCGAACTGAGCCTCCTGTGTGGTTATATACCAGTAACCAGGGTCAAAGACAGTATGTAGACTTGAAACCTGATTAACAAAGCCTAAGTGCCATAGAATCTGACCAAAATTGTTAATTCCATCCCTGTATCTCAGCGACTGGATTGTAAATACGTGAATACCTGAGACAATACCAAGGAGAATTCCTGCAATAGCGGTTCTCTTCGAGGCAGTTATCATCAGCCATATACCTTTCATGTCATCGCCAATAGTAGGCTTTGGCACTCCTCCATCTGCACTTGCTGTCTTGCTCTCCATCAATCTCCTCATAATCCCCTTCCTTGCCACAATGTAGTAAGCAAGAACAATGAGGATAATTACGGGAATTATTACGTTTATTATGGAGTTTCCAACCACATACTTAAAAGGTCCTAGATTCGGGAAGTATTGGGAAAGTGTGATTAGTGGCTCTTTGAAAGCATATCCTGTAAGGAACGTATCAAAGAACCCTCCATAATCCACAAATATTGCCTGGGAAAAGACAATACCAAACAGAGCCAGCCATGAGGTTCCATTTCCTTCTCCTGTCTTATAGAGTGTACCTGAAGCACAGCCTCCTGCAAGAGTCATCCCTATACCGAATAGTAACCCACCAATAAGCTCATTGGGTCCCAGAGGTCCGGGGTGAAAAGTGCTCATCTGTTTTGTTGCCAGAACAGCCAGCACCAGACTGAAAGTTGCCAGAGCAATCAGTATACCAATAAACATCCTCGTTACGCCAATGGCAATCAAGTCTCTCCATGCAGACGCAAAACAGAATCTGCCATACTGCATTAGTATTCCATATGTAAACCCAAACCAGAGGTAAGCTACAAGGTACATGTACAGGGGATTCAAATGATAATACCACAAACTGGTAATTATCATAAGCCCTAATATAGAATAAGCCCAAAATTTCCTTTTCCTTTCGGGGTCCACATCCATGCCTTTATTCCTCCTTTTTATCTTTTCGATTTATTGGACGCTTTAAGAGTATTTAAACTTTTCGAAATCCCTTTCGGCAATACCGAAAAATGTCGGCATGCTATATTTGTTTTTCAGAAAAGGGTGACGGAATTTATGTAACCGTTTAACCATACTGAAGAAATTCCATAATATACACCCACAAGTCCCTGTGTTTATATACTTTAACATATTTATATATTTTTCTAAAATATTCTAAATACTCTATATTATTTCTCCATGCTATTATTATGTAGATTTCTACCAAGTTTTGTTATATATAAACATACAACCAATTAACCAACGTGAGGTGATAATTTGCTTATAATAGGGATAGATGCTGCAACCTGGACAGTGATAAAACCAAATCTTTCAAGACTGCCGAACTTCAAGAAACTTATGGAAGAAGGTGAATATAGCAGCATATATCTGAAGCAGAAACCCTGGAGTCCTGAAGTGTGGTGCTCAATGTTCACAGGCTTGCTTCCTGAGAAGCACGGACATCATGACTTTGTGGTTAACGATAGGATAGTTAAGAGGGAAGATATTAAGGCTGAATTTATATGGGATATTCTAGATGAGAATGGAGTGAGTGTTAAGGCTCTTAATATACCGTTTGTTGTTCCACCCTATAATTATAACCTTGATTTTAAGCCAGTGGCACAGGGGGTGCCTGTAGAGCTGGATGAACTCCTTGAAGAGATAGAGAAGGTGACAGCTTTTGCCTTGGATGTCCTTAATAACAACAAACCTGATTTATTCATAGTAGCCTACACTGCCCTGGATAAACTCTCTCATTTCCACTGGGGAGAGGATATTCTTGTTGATTTCTATGAGAAGATTGACATTGCACTGGGAAAGCTCATAGCCTATGATGACGAAGTTATTGTGATTTCCGACCATGGATTCTGTGACTATGACAGCGCACCTGTGAGAACTCTGCCAGAAAGAACGCCAAAAGGTAAAGTCAAAGGCGACCATCATCCCGAAGCTATTATTATAAGAAAGAATGTAAAGTGTTATATAGAACAACCGGTGGATGTTTTCAAATGTATAAAAAAGAGATTTCTGGGTGACTTGAATGGATGAGGAGATAATGGCTATGCCACTGGAGGAAAGGATTGAGAAGAGCAAGGAAATAATAAGAGAAGCTCTTGAAAAGTTTGATTACCCAGTGGTTGCTTTCACAGGTGGCAAGGATTCAACCCTTACCTTATGGCTGACAAAGCAGGTTTGCGAAGAATCCACAAAAAAAATGCCTGAATGCATGTTCATAAATGAAGGGAGCGTTTTCGATGAAATTCTTGAATATGTTGAAAAGATAAATAGAGAATGGAATCTGAAAATACACATGGTTGAGAATGAAGACGTGATGAAACAGACTAAAAAAGTCGGGAATACTGTATTTGTGGAGAATCTCAACAGAAACAATCAGAAAGAATTGAATAGAATAGGATTTCGTGAAAAAAGCTTTGTATTCAACCCGGAAAGTTTTGAGGGGAATCATCTGATGAAAACAGTTGCCATGAATGAATTTATTGTTTCTAACGGTATAGATGCTGTTATAACAGGTATAAGATGGGATGAACAGGATGCAAGAAAGGATGAGACTTATTTTTCTCCGAGAGAAGACCCTGAACATATCCGGGTACACCCCATACTGCACTTCAGAGAAAAGGATGTATGGCAGATTCTGAGAAGTAAGAATATACCTGTGAATAAACTCTATGCTATGGGCTACAGAAGCCTGGGTGCAAAAGCTACCACCGAAAAGGTGAGTGATAAACCAGCTTGGGAACAGGATTTAGAAACTTCTGAGAGGACAGGGAGAGCACAGGATAAGGAAGGGATAATGAAGAGACTTAGAGATCTGGGGTATATGTGACAGTTTTTCAAACTTTTCTCTTAAGTCTAACCTCTTTCCTTTGCTGAGCCTCCTTAAATCTCTTTTTCTGTTTTTCTGTTTTTAATATCAGGTCGGGAATAGGAGCGGGTTTGCCGTACTCATCAATCGCCACATAGGTTAGAAATGCTGTGCATGCAAGTGCCCTTAAACTATCATCCTTTTTCTCTCTATATGTGTCCACCTGCACTTCCATAGATGTTGTACCAACATAATTTATCCAAGCATGGAGTATTACACTGTCTCCAAGCCTTATGGGCTCGAGAAAACTTAAATTATCGATATTTGCTGTGACCACATTCTTACTGGAATGCCTGTGTGTAACAAGCGCCCCTATACTATCTATCCATTCCACCAGCTTACCACCAAATAAATTCCCATATATATTCGTATCCGCAGGTAACACTGAATAGACAGACTCTGCTCTCGAATCCTCTACCGTTTTTTTATTAGTTTTCATCAGAATATAATATATGATTCAAATATAAGTATCTTTCGAACTCTGGGTCTGGCTGTTGTATCCTAAAATAATGCAATATTACACTATTATGGAATACCACAAACTCTTGGGCTTTGTGTATAGTCAATTTAACAACCTATGAGCGTTATGTCAAACTTCTTCATCCATGTTCCTGAGTATCCCGTTTTTCTCCTCCCGATAGAGTTGCTCAAGTTCTGCCTCAGGAATATGTCGAATAATTTCTGTTTTACGAGTCAGATATAATAAGAGTTGGGCATGCATATATATAAGTTAGCGCTCAGGAGAAATCGGATGGACTATAGTATCCTGAAATAATGTTCCTCCCGAATACAAAGTAAACATTCCTCCCAAAAATATCTCATGAAGAAGCTCAATAGGAGTAAAATTATATGGATGCTGACATACTCCCACGACTAAAGTAGTTAATTTTCTGCGATGTTTATCATAAATTAATAACAAAAAAATTATATTTCGGCTAGGTGGATATTTGAAGTATAATTCCTTTCTGGTAGCTACCAGAAAAATATGCTAAAAACAGCTTAATTTCAAAAATTTATTGCGATGATACCCTTGAATATGAAGATAGGATGTATATATATCCAACTTTCTATATAGTGAAAAGCAAAGTCAATCACCCACGGTTAAAACCGTGGGCTTGTCTCGTGAGAAACGAGGGTAATAGGTTGATTAGGAGGCATTGTATATGCAGAAGTTATTGGTAGAGTTTCAGAACACATCAGGGAATGCTCCTCAAGTCCCCTGCTCTGTAAGTGGGACATTAAACAGAGACAAAAGTCTCAGTGTACCCTACATAGTACTGGCCAATAACAGCTCCGAAGAGGACCTATGCTCTTGCAAGAGTGGACAGGCGTTGAGCGTCGCTGTCATAAACATACATAACTGTCATAAACATACATAAGAAAACAATACCTGATAATACTAGGAACAGTGAAAAGGTTGAAATACCTGCTGGTATTGATTGGATTAAGAATTATTACTCTTATACAAATTTTAAAATATGTGAGGTAGGGCAATTCCTCCACCCATTCAAATGGGTTCCTTGCCCAGATTATTATGAAAAAGGCATTAATCCCTGAGCAGAGTAAACTTGTGAAGTTTTTAAGTAAGCAGGGGTATGTCAGGCTTGCATATCTTTTCGGCTCTGTAGCTAGAGGAGAGGAAGGAAAATTGAGTGATGTGGATGTAGCTGTTTTACTAGATGATTCACTGGATAAAAAAGAGAAATTTTATCTGCAATTAGAATTAATAAGTGGTATAACTGAAATCTTAAAAACAGATGAAGTGGATTTGGTAGTTATAAACGATGCGCCTCTCTCACTCAATTACGAGATTATCAAGGCAAATTGCCCTATATTTGTCAGAGATGAGGCGGAAAAGATAGATTTTGAGCATGGAGTGTTATCCAAGTATCTTGATATGAGATATTATGAAAAAAGGGCGGCAGCCAGGTTCCTGAAAAAGGTTGCCGAGAAAGGAATTTAGGTGGCATTATGGATGAGAAGGAGAAAATCTCCAAAAAGCTTAGAAGCATGAAGAAGTATGTTGATTTTTTGAGGTCTCGTAGATCAATAACCAGAGAAGAGCTGGAAGAAAACTATGAGTTGAGGTCTGCTATAGAGAGGAATTTTCACCTTGCCATAGAATCTGCCATGGATATCGGGGAGATTGTAATCTCCGCAAAGGGCTTTGAAAAACCAGAGGATTACAGGAGTGTTATACTGATACTTGGAAAACATCAGGTTATACCAGCGGACTTTGCTGAGCGTTTTGCCAGGGCAGCAGGTCTCAGGAATATACTGGTTCACATGTATGAAGATGTGGATGTAGATAGACTCTACGATTATCTACAGAATAATCTGGAGGATTTAAGCGAGTTTGCCAGATTCATAGCAAGATATCTTGAAAAGGTTAAGTGAAATATTACAGGCAAATAGAAAATCCTTCTCTCAAAGTTGGCATATGTAGCCTCTTTTTGTCTATATCCTATTCTAAAAGCTTTTTTATTATCAAAAAAATAAGATGAGTCTCTCCTGCTCTCCTCATGCCCAAAATACCCTATTCAAAAAGAACCATCATTTCTCTTTTAATCTATAGACCTGAATTACAAAAAACGGTTAAAAACCGGGACTAAGTCACCTGATACCCAAGTGTTGGAAATTTCTAAAGTTTCAGGATTGAGCCTATCTCCAGGTCCTGCATCAAAGCGAGGGCATCTTTGTCCAGTCTTTCCAGCATGTAGCTAACGCCCTTGCCCTTCTGTTTAACTGCTACAACTCTTATCCTGTCAAGAGTTGTGATCAGCTCCTTTATCGAGAGCCCATATTTTTTGGTTTTCTATATGGTGTACCTGAAGAATAGGAGAGCGACGAGACATCGCCAAACGTGGACCTTGATGGTCTTATCCAGTCTATGGTACACGGGTTTGATGGGTATGATGAGTTTGTCTTTGAGAAACTTGAAATCCTCCTCGATGAGGTATTTAGAGTTGTATGCCCTTCCTTGTGAAGGATGCCTTCACCTTTTCAGCCTCCTCAAGAAACTCTGCTTTGTTACTGAGGTAGGCAGCCCTCTACTTTTCTGCGGTGGCGGGGTTATAGGCAATAATCACTCTGAGGGGTCTACCAAACACCACTTTATGAGTGGAATAGCCCCGGACGACGTTTCCCTTTGAAGTCTCGTAGAGAGGTATGAACTTCTCCAGCGGGAACATTTGGTGCATGGCAGCCTCGACTATCTACGGACCATAACCCTTCATGGCTCTAGCCTCACTATCCTAACTTTCTTGCCAATCCAGCCCTTCGGCACCAATACACTGGCTGAGGTGGCACAGGGCTTCGCTATCTTCTCTACGACCTCATAACCCTCCATCCATATCTCAATAGGCTGCTCGCTTACATCTCGTTTTACCATAAAATCACCACGTCAGGTTGTGTGAAAACTCATGTTTGCATGAGAAATAAGTAATATATGCCATTTAAATCAAAAAAGGGGGTAAGAAATTCACAAAATTGGTGGTTTTCACATAGTCTGACGTTGCAGTAATATTGCAACAGTGGTTAATAAAACCTACGGTCTTTGCGATGTCAAAAATGCCACAACCAGCTATTAAACCAAGACTGTTTTTATGTTGGCTAACGCCTTAACCGATGACGCATGGTTTTTTCTCTCAGAACCTGTGCATTTGTCTCCGTTCTCCTTTAGCCATTTTATTTTTTTCTTGTAGTCGGGTATCGCTTTTTCGACCAATCTCCAGAAATTTTTGGAGTGGTTGAGTTCAATCAGATGGGCTAGCTCGTGCACGCATACGTATTCCAGCACGTCGTCGGGTGCGAACAACAGCCTCGTCGAGATGTTGATGTTACCGGCGCTTGAGCAGCTGCCCCAGTTCGATTTGTTGTGCTTGAAAAATATCTTATTCAAGGGTTGATTGAAATGGTTCTTGTTCAGTTCGTATATCCTCTCCTTGAGTTCCGGTATTCTCTTTTTGGCGATGCATCTACTGAGGAGTGTCGAGATGTGGTTATTATGTGTCTCTTTTGACAGGTTGCTGGAGATTGAAAGCTGGATTGCGGAGCCCTCTATTCTTGCGGAGCTGCCTAGCTTGTCCTTGAATCCAATCTTGAGAATGTATTCGTTATCGCCTACCGCGATTGTGTCCCCGTCCTTGTATTCTTTTTGAGCCTCCGGCTTGAATCTCTCTGGATTATCCTTCAACTGATTTATCGCCCATTGTTTCAAATCTGTTAACTGCCTGTGCCTTTCCTCCTCACTAAGAAAATAGGGAATTCTTATGTTGATTGCCTTTTTTCTAATGGATACTCTGCAGTTGTTTCTTTTCTCGTAATGGATTTTTATGGGGCGCTTTATTCCATTAATTTCTAATGTCTCAACATCCATATCCAAAATCCCTAAAATCTTCATGTTTCGGGGTGCCGTATATCGTTCGCTTCTCCTTGCCGACCAGCTTTCCCTTCTTTTTGATTTTTATTAGCTGCCCATAGTCGATGCAAGTATCTGTGTAGTATTTTGCAAGGAAATATGTGTAATCGTCATTTTCATCGGTGAAAATATCGAGCTTCTTGTCTGGAGAAGGAAGTTCAGTTCTGCGATACAGCTGGTAAACCATGTTCTTACAAGTTTGTTGTGTCCATTTTCCAACCACAAACGCCACAAAAAAGGAGGTGTATCGCTTTATGCATGCGTAGACCCAGGCATAACCTTCTTCAGACCGAGTTGGGCTCTTACGCTCAACTTTCTTCTGTTTTTTTTTACCATGCTCCACAACTCATCGCATTCAAATGGAGTAATTTTTACCATGCTCCACAACTCATCGCATTCAAATGGAGTAAGTCCCACGTTTTTTATGAGATAATCGTTCATCTGCTCTGCATGTTCAGCCAGGTCTTCCAGCAATCTGCCAATGGTATCACGATGATGTCCAGTAATCCGTTCGATACTTCGTATCCCATTCTTCTCTACCAGATGCTTGCATATGTTGATTATTTCATCCTCAGACAGGTGTTTCCTGTAAAGCGGGGTATTTGCTGTTTCGACAAACCATGTACGGCAGTGATTGCAGTAGTATTGCTGATGCCCTGCCCGATTCCTCCCCCGCTTAATAATGTCCTTTCCCTGCTCCTTCAGGAAGTATCTGCATTTCCTATTTTGACAGGTAATTTCAATCTTACTTCGCGGTCTAGCCATAACACATCACCAATAAATAATGGCTGATTATCATATATAAATTTTGCGGTCTATTTAAGGACATTACCTGGTTTTCTTTTGTGCCATTCCCATGCAGAAGATATAATATCTTCAAGAGAAGAATACTCAGGTTTCCACCTTAAAACATTTATTGCCCTCGTGCTATCAGCAATTAAAACTGGTGGGTCTCCCTCTCTTCTGGGTGCTTCCGATATGCTTATCTTTTTTCCTGTAACCTCCTCAACAATATCAATCACCTCTCTAACTGAGAACCCCTGACCGATGCCAAGATTGAATGCACCACTCTCTCTGTCTTCTTTCAGGTATTTCGCTGCAAGCATATGCGCCTGAGCAAGGTCTGCCACATGAATATAATCTCGGATGCAGGTGCCATCTCTGGTAGGATAATCCGTTCCAAATACATTAACCTTTTTCCTTCTTCCCATAGCAGCATCAAGAACAATAGGTATAAGATGAGTCTCGGGGAAGTGGTCTTCGCCTATACCTGCTCTGTAGTCAGCACCAGCAGCATTAAAGTAGCGCAGGAAAACATATTTAATATTATAGGCTCTGCTGAAGTCCTCAAGCATGTGCTCAACAGCAAGCTTGGTTTTTCCATAGGGATTTGCAGGTGCTCTCAGATGCTCTTCGGGTATTGGAATTTTTTCCGGAATGCCATAAACTGCACAGGTGGAAGAGAATATAAAATTCTTTACATCATGCTTAACCATCTCTCTTAAAAGCCTAAAAGTTTGGATAACATTATTTTCATAGTACTTCGCTGGCTCTGATACAGACTCTCCTACCAAGGCTAAAGCTGCAAAGTGCATCACAGCTTCTATATCATGCTGGGTGAATATCTTTTTGAGTAGAACAGTATCACCCAATTCGCCTTGATAAAATACACCCTGCCTGACAAACTCCCGATGCCCCTGAGAGAGATTGTCCAGCACAATTGGAGTGTAACCGGCTTCCGCAAGAGCCTTCACCGCATGGGAGCCTATATAACCCGCTCCTCCAGTAACAAGTATTTCCACTTTTCTGCCTCCTTATAACCAAAATTCAATCTTCATTCAGCTGATTTAATTTCCATTTAAGCTATTAATCTTTCCTTCTAATCTTTCTTTCGACTCTCAAGGCCCACCTGTCCTATAATATCAAAACTCTTTTGGATTAGCTGAGTGCCCGCTATCCACTCGTTAATCCCCCACAGCATGTTGTGTGAAAACTCATGTCCACATAAAATAAACTAGATATACCACATAAATCGAAAGATTAGGTAGAATATTCACAAAATTTGCGGTTTTTACACAGTCTGACGTTCAATATAACATTGCGTCAAGGCATAGGCCAATCTGTTGCAGACAGAGATGTATCAGAAGGGAACACTGATATCCCTAAAGAGGCAACTCTACTATCTTAACATTAAGAGCTAAGATTTCCACTATCTTTTTCCATATCAGTAACTGTTTCAATATATTTTTCAACGATACAGCATTATTAAACTCATTATTTTTCGCACCATAAAGTAGAGTTACAGTTCCTTGTCTTGTTTTATTCACAATTAAATTTACCAGTTCATGAAAATCTTGGCAAGGAAACCTACCTCTTTATAGGTAGGAGGAATTGCCCTACCTCACAAATTTTAAAATTGTATTCCTTTCCCATATTTTACCAACTCC
>QIGD01000058.1 GCA_003229935.1 Methanobacteriota archaeon
CTTTATGCCATAAATCTTCCTGAGCTCACTTGGAATTGTGATCTGGAATTTGCTTGTAACTTTTGATTTGTATACCATTCTTACCACCATACTTAGTTGCAGGGGTAACGTGGATGGTTAATTTTGTTTACTATGACCTTCAGGCACGCAGGCAGGCTATTCAGAGAGCAAATATAAATTTACGGTTTAGAAAAACCGGGAATCTCGCCATGGAATCTAATTCTATTCCTACATTCACATTTAAACCTGCTGTGATGAAGGATTGATATGGGACTAAAACCTTCTGATAACACAGGTGCTCTTCACCTTTAAAAAAGACTAAAAATACCAGGGGCTCAATTTGAGTCTCTGTTTTATATTACAACAAAACATTTAAATGTAATGAATTGTAATTATTTGTAAGGTGATTTGATGGGCAATGTACAGGTAAGACTGCCACAAGAGTCAATAGAAGAAATAGACCTGCTTAGAAACAAGCTTGGAAGCACCCGGTCTGAAGTTATAAGAAGGGCATTAAGCATGGGGATAAGCCATATAAAAGCGGAACTTGCTCTAAAGGAATATATCGAGAATAAGATAACTCTATGCAAGGCAGCTCAAACTTCTGGAATGTCTATATCAGAATTCGCTGAGTTTGCATCTGGAAAGGGGATTCCTTTCATCCGTTATCCAATGGAAGAGGCGGAGAAGGATTTGGATAAACTGAGGAAGATTCATGCAAGTTCTCCCTGATTCCTCAACAATTATTTCCCTTGCAAAAACAGGCTCCCTTCATCTTCTGAAAAAGACTTTTGGTGAGGTTTGGATTACAGAGGAAGTGGAAAGGGAAGTAACTTTTGGGAACTTCTCTGAGGTGAAAGAAGTCAAGAGAAGCATAGGTAAGTGGATAAAGACCCTGAAAGTTAAAACAATAAATTACAGAGAATTTGACGGACTTGGCCCCGGTGAAAAAAGTATTTTGAGTTATGGAAAGGGGAAAAATGGTGTATTGCTCATTCTAGATGAGATAGAAGCAAGGGCTGTCGCAGAGAGTGAAAGGATACCCTACATAGGCACGATTGGTCTTATTGTGTTTGCCTGTGAAACCAGAAGGGTGTCAAAGGAGGAAGCCATAGATATTGTTAAAAAGCTTGCCAGAAGTGACTTCAGAATGACAGTAGAACTTTATGACTGGGCACTGGAGAGGTTGAAGTAAAGAGAATATTTCATGTCTAAAGGTTATTTATCTATATAATGGTGATACTTTTTGAGAAGGGAATGAATTCAGATTATATTGGATTTTGGATTTTCCTTTCCATATTCAAACTCTATGGAGTAATTGTATGGATAGGTACATATTCTGAAGGATTTCCATATTCCGTTATTTCGTTCTGAATCCACCACAGTGGAATCTTAACTTGGTTTTCAACAGAAAGAGCCTCCCCACCTGATTTATTGAAGATATTTTCAGGTATTACTTCAATTTTCTGATAACTCTGTTCTCTTACCCGGATTATTTTTCCACTTTCTTCTCCAAAGGCGATTTCAGGTGGAGAATAACCAAAAATAGTACATTTTTCAAATACAGATTTTAGCTTAGATGGAGATATTAAAGGTGTATCACTATATATTAAATCATATGCTGAATCACAGAATTCTTTTATATCTTTATAACTGCAAGCTTTAAGGAATTTATTTAGATGTTTTAGAGATTCCTTTAGCAGGTCTTCACTGTATGGCGGTTCCTTTAGGGGTGGGAATATCTTCAATTCATGGGCAATCCTATTTTCAGGAACCTGCCCATTTCTATTCAACCTGCCTGCCCTCTGGCCTAAAGCATCCGGCGATGCCAGTTCGGTATACATTATATCACAGGAGATATCAAGGGAAACCTCAATAACCTGGGTTGCCACCAGGATGAAGGGCTTCTTTTTAACTCCTTGCATTATCTCGGTTTCTTTTTTTATTCTGTGATTGAAGGTGAATTGAGAGTGATAGAGAAGAATATTGCTCTCACCCTCACCTGCATTGAGATTGGTAAGACTTGTTTCTGAAAGCCATACGATATTTATTCCTTTCGACTCATTCATTTGTTTCACCTTCTTTTCTGGACTTTATAGAATAATACATGGAAGAATATACAACCAGAAGGTCTCTGATTTCCTTCCACTGTTCCTCATATGTCTTGACAAGCTGGATTAATCCATCAAGAGCAGTGGGTTTTATTCTGGCCCGTTCCTTATTGTCAAATCCTACAATCTTCCTTGAGACTTCCCTCAACACACTCCAGAATTCACATAAATTTCTGGTTTTGTCCAATTTATAAAGTAGGCTCAAATTATTTTTTGACGCCACCGCTATAATGTTCCCAACACTTTTTATTGTATCCAGATTTTCCTTTGGAATACCCATTCTTTTCCACCTCCAAATATATATTAAAGTTTCAAAATATTCTCTTGCTTTTTTTGAAAATCCTACATGTCAACCCTTCCTGGGCAGAAGCTGTTTTGTAAAATGTCTGAAATCATCTTTCAGGAATGATTCTGATAGTTTTTCCTGAATAGTCCTCGTGATTTCCCAATTTACAGGTGAACCTTTGGAATTGTCATTGAAAAAGTATATCTCCTTTATAATTTCTGCATAAATCGGAGGTCCTTTATCTGTAGAAATTTCCCGTATTATATGCACAATATTACCTTTGAGGGAGAGGTCATCATACTTTACATTCTTCATAGTACCAAGAGGGATATGAACAACAAACCACTGAGTGGCATAGGCAACAGGGTCCTCCACTTCCAAAAAGAAACGTTCGTAAAAACATAACAGAGTACTGTATTCTCCTAGTGTATTCTCAACCTTGTTACTCCCTCTTTCTACTCTCAAGTTGGAATATCTTCCAGAAGGATAAAGTATCTCCCTATAGCTTTCTTTAAAGATTGTCAATTCCTTTATTGAATTCATTTTTGGAAGAAAAACAAAGGTTTTACCTCTTGGAAATGTCCTGTATACCAGACCATTATCAGCCCAGACGAGAATCCCGATGAGATAGCACTTAGGACAGAAATTGGAAAAATATTCTTTGAAGGAGTATACCTCCCCATCCTTATAGGAGCGTACTCCACTGAGGCTTTTAATTTTGGTGACAAAAGGATACGATGCCTGCTGGAGTTTTTTATAGGGCCTGGAAAAACTCTCGCCACAAAGTATGCAGGTATCGGAATCTTCACTCTGTATTAAATCCATAATATTACTAATTGCTCTGGAGGCTTTATCTTTAGAATATATCTCCTCTTTGAAAGCAACAATTCCCCCCACCTTTTTTTCTTCCTGGATAAGTATAAAATCCTTCTTTATTTCCTTTTCCTCTCCTGTCTTCTTGTCTTTGCTCCAGACTACAAGATTTTGACGGATATTCTTTATAACATTTCCAAGCTGGTCAGGAAATCTATCATTGCCAGCGTTCAGTATTTTCAAACTATAATTTCCGATTGTAAGGTCAATCCCAAGGTCATCTTTATTTTCAGTTAATATTTTATAGAAATATTCCAGACCATTATCAAGCTAGGGGTCATTCTTAAAGCTGAACTTGATGACTCCATCATCTTCCTCTCCAACCGCAACACTATTTTTCATTTGAGATATCCACAACACCCCCTATCAAACCTGGTAATACTTAAAACTTTTGTAACCCCACCGGAAAAGTGATATGAAAGGTATTATTCAAATCTGAAAATCGTAAATTTATATATTTTGCTTTGTAAAACCTTTAGAATATATGCGAAGGATTACATTGACAGAAAAGCGGTTTCGTGCTTTTATCGAGTTTTCCAGAGAACTCCTTGAAAATGAAAAAGGTTCTTTTTTACATGACCTCCACCATTCCAAAGCCCATGGAATTTTTCTCTCCAAAACCTGCCTCATAGCCTATCTCCAGAAGTTCCTTAGAGCCTGAAACAGAAAAATCCATCATATAAGCCCTGTGGAAAGTGCCCTTGATTTCAATGCGGCGCTGTTTTGTATAGCTGGGAGGATGGATTTCAAGCTCTGTATTGGAAGGTGGTCTGCCATAGAAAAGCTCATACTTCTTCATAAGATTCCTTCTAAGATTCTCGTAAAATTTGGCCTCGGAAGGATTCAAATCCCAGGGTTTCAGGCCACATGGTATTTTTATCATGGTGCTAACATTTATGGGCGAGAGGGTGCGGAGCTTCACGGGCATGTGATTAAATTCAGGGGTTTTGAGTACTTCCATTCTCTCCAGATGGAACCTCTCCGAGCCTATCTGTAGCACCCCATTATCCAGCAAACCCTCCACAGCCGCCTTAAGTACCTCGTGCCTCGGGGAGGAGAGCAGAAAGTACCCGCCCATATCGAAAACAAGCCCATCCTTCACAGCTCTCCCACCCTTGAGGTCAGAGAAGGTGAAGTGTTTGATGCTCTTTGATTTGTGGACAGAATATGCAAGTTCTAGGTCAGCCTCTCTGAAGGCTCTGTACAGAACGCCCGCAAGGTAATGGTTGTAGTTGAAGGGAACAAACCCCCCGCCGCCAAAGGAAATCTTTATCCTCATTTTTACCTCTCCAGTGAACTTACTCCTTGCTCGCGCAAGGGCCTTTTTCCTGGTTCATCGAGTGGACTTGCCCTGATATTACTGCCGAAGCAGAAACACAGAGTAGAGGTTTTCTCTTCGCAGGCGTGAATTCGGACAGTCCCAGCCCTACTTTTTCAATTTCTCATTTAATCTTTATGATTTATATCTTTTGCGAGAGCGTAGGAAAAGTGAAAAGTAAACTATCGGCTCTCATCTCATCCCATCGGAAGGGAATTTTCCGCCGAATGGTTAAATAAAAAAGGTTGAGCATACTAATAGCTTTCCATATTACGAGATTCTGACGATGCAATGTTACTCCTTATCAACAAGCTTTGCTTTTTTCACCAGCATCTTGGCTGTATTTTCATTCTCCTCGATTATGTCATAATCTTCTATTTTAATGGCTTTTTTAAATATTGGCCCATCCAGAACCAGACTCTCAAATTCTCCGCCTTCACCTGCAATATTTATCATATATTTTTTATTGAGTTCCACAAGCCTGTCCACGTCCTTCTCTGTTATTTCCCCTGCCAGCCATGATTTGTCAAGGCCATAGGAGGCAACACTGGAGAAGATGATTTTATAACCTTTTTTAAGAATCTGCCTCATCTCTTCCTCCTGGTCCATGTGCCACAGTGGTGAGAATATCTTAAGACCCAGTTTATCACATACCCGCTCAATTCTCTCTCTTTGATAGTTGGAATACAGCGCACCTGTCACAACCCCCTGGATATCATAGTCCTGCTTTGCCCTTTTAAGGGCTTTTTCCATATCAAAAAGCTCTTCCTCTTTATGCCCTTCGGTCTTCTGGAGCACCAGTGGAATTCCCATGGTCTCTGCCTGAAGCTTTACCATGTGGATATTGGGTGTGTGAAACATATAGGATTCAGGGTTTTTGCTAATTAAAGATATCAGACACTCTACTGAATAATTCTGACGTCTCATAATATCCAGAGCAAAGGTGCTGTCCTTACCTGAACTGAAAAGCACCCCCAGTCTCACATTAGGCTCTTTATAAAAATCCCTGAGATATTCTGACTTGGACTTCCCTGTCCTTTTTGCCAGCTTATTTATACCATAATCAAAGCGACTGCCATACTGGGCTGCCTTCTTCCTTCTAAGAGCAATTTCCCTGGGCACGCCCATCCTCCCGGCAAGTTCCCTCAGGATAGCCTTATCCATGTCCCCATGAATTTTATATCTTGCAGGTACTTTCAGGGAAAAATCTACAATTTTTTTATCAAGAAAAGGGACCCTGAGTTCAAGGTTGTGATACATGGTTACCACATCATCCCTGTAGGTGTTCTTCTCATACATTTTGATTATATCCGATAGACAGTCCTTATTGATATCCAGGGATTTTCTGTATCTGTAGTATCCTCCAAATAACTCATCAGCCCCAAGGGCTGAAAATATAACCTTCAGGCCGTCTTCTTTTGCCAGTTCACAGGCCGCATAGATTGGTAAAGCTACTCCCACCTTTACCACGTTGGAATCCTCGATTAATGGCACAATCTTTTCAATATAATCTTCAAGCTCCTCCAGAGGCACAATTTTTATTCTGAGTTTTAGATTAAGGGCAATGGCAGCCTTTTTTGCATAGATAATATCCTCGGCATCCTCCCTTAATGCAGCAACATAGCAGGTGAAATCAGCACCCATTTTTTTTAATATCACTGCAAGAATGGTAGAATCCAGACCCCCAGAAAAAAGAAGACCGAATTTTTTATCGGGAATCCTGATTTTTACAGCTTCAGTTATAAGTTCTTTTAGATTATTCAGGATGTATTTTCTATCCCTACCAATCTCCGGGGCTATAGAGAAGAATTTTCTCTGAAAAAAACTTACTCTTTTCCTCTTAATGTAATAAACAAGGATTTTCCTTGGATTGAGTTCCTTTATCTCCTGATTGAATGGCAGGGCTTTTTTCTCTGAGGCAAAGGCAAAGCCAGGAGTTAAAGAGTACCACAGAGGTTTTATACCTATGATATCTCTGGCAAGATAGACCCTGTCCTCAATCCAGTAGGCAAAGGCATATGTCCCCCGGAGTTCATCCAGGATTTCAGGCAGATTTTCAGGGCTTTTAAGCTCTATAAGTTTAAGAAGCATTTCCGAATCGTTTTCTGCTTTAAAGGAATATTTCTTCATTAACTCCTTCCAGTTGTATATCTCACAGTTTGATACCAGTCTGCCCCTTCCCATCAGAGGCTGGGGTACATGGCCTACCACGGCATGAAGGCAGTGACCAATAAGATTTTCAACTTTTGGGATTTTAAGCTCTCTAAGGGTGGGAGCGAGTTCTGTTTTTCCATCACTCACACCAAAGGAATCCTTTCCCCTCTCTTTGAGAAGATTCAGGGCAGTTTTTAGTTTTTTATAGGCTTCGGGGTCGCCAAAAATACCGGCAATTCCACACATAACTTAATATAAAAAGTTTCACATCCCCTGTGATTTTGTTTTTCCAGAGTAGCCATATACCTAAAGGATTAGAGAAGGAATATAGGGGAGTTTTCGTTAAATGTGACGGGCTTTTAATCTGACTCAAATCTCTCTTATCTTTTTTATGACAAACATAGCAGAAAACCAACGACTTTAGTCGTTGGATGAATGCGTTACTGTATAATGAATATTAAATTTTAATCTAATGAT
>QIGD01000059.1 GCA_003229935.1 Methanobacteriota archaeon
TAACTGCTGCATATTTTAATGCCTCCTAATCAACCTGTTACCCTTGCCTCTCACGAGACAAGCCCACGACTTTAGTCGTGGGTGATTGACGCTTTTCTCCTCTCTTCTTTTTAATATGTCTTATCAAGTTTAAACTTTATCATCCTGCGTTAAAATTTATAATGTTATTTACTCTTCGCTACAATCTCCTCTAAAGCTTCAGCTACAACTCTTATATCTTCTTCGGATGTATCCCTTCCGAAAGCAAAAAGAAGGGCACCTTTTGATAGAGAAGCAGGCACTCTCATAGCTTCAAGCACATGACTTGCCTTTGAAGCTCTTGATATACATGGCGAACCAGAGCTTACAATTATTCCCTTTTCACTCAGCTTTGAAGCAACCACCTCGCCCTCAACGCCCGGAATGCATACGTGCACATATCCGGGGAGAACCTCTTCAGGATGCCCGTTTATTTTAATCTCAGGTAAAGCCTTTTTAAGCATTAGGATGAAATTCTTTCTAAGCTTTGTATATTTTTCAAGATTTTTATTCATATCTAAAGCTGATATTTCTGCTGCTTTTCCAAGGCCTGCTATGGCAGGAACATTTTCTGTACCTGCACGCATTCCTGACTCCTGAATTCCGCCCTCAATGAGTGAAATTAACCTTGTACCCCTTGCCATAAAGAGTGCTCCTGCACCTTTTGGTCCGTAAAAGTGATGAGCAGTGAGAGATAGCAAACTTATGCCAAGTTCTTCAACGTCTATAGGGTAATTTCCTGTACTGGCAAGGGCATCGACATGAAATACAATATCTCTATCTTCGGCTATTTCAGCAATCTCGGATATTGGCTGGAGAGTGCCCACCTCATGGTTGGCATGCTGTACAGATATTAACACAGTGTCATCTCTTATAGCATTCTTAAGAGCCTCGGGGTCAACTCTACCATAACTATCGACTCTAATCCTTGTGACCTGAAAACCATCTCTCTGAAGACTCATAACAGGGTGCTGAATGGATAGGTGCTCAACTGCTGAGATTATTATATGCCTGCCTCTGTGCATGTTTGCATAAGCCGAGCCCTTCACAGCAAGATTGTTCGCCTCAACGCCTCCTGATGTGAAGATAAGTTCTGATGGGCTTGAGTTAATAAGTTGAGAAACTCTCTGTCTTGCATTATCCAGAGCTTTTCTGGCTTCGAGGCCAAGCGGGTGCATATTCGAAGGATTACCAAACTTTTCTTTCAGGTAGGGGAGCATTTCCTCAAGAGCCTCACCGTTTAAAGGTGTTGTAGATGAGTTATCAAGGTATATTACCATACCCCATACTTGAATTTCTAAATATTTAAATATAATCAGTACAATTAAATTTATGGAATTTATTTTTTCTCTTATTCTCGGTGCTATTCAGGGGGTTACAGAATGGTTGCCAATAAGCAGTTCTGCACAGACTTTTCTTGCTATGGTCTCTATTCTCAAGATGAAGCCAGAGTATGCTCTCAGTATGGCATTCTTTCTTCACGGGGGTAGCCTTTTAGCTGTGATTATCTACTTCAGAAGGGAATTATTTGGAATTTTGAAAGCTTTTAGGAGTAAAGAGTGGCTGAGTTTTAAATTCTCTACTAAAAACTCATCTCTGGCTTCATTCCTTTTCTTTTCTACTATTAGTACTGCCATTTTTGGCCTTCCCGTCTATGTTTTTCTCAGGGAAGCTCTTGTTGATTATGCAACAAAGGCAAATCTCATTGTTGGTGTCTTTCTTGTTGTTACAGGTTTAATACTACACATATCCAGAAATGAAATAAGCGGTAGAAAGGCTGAAAGCAGCAGTATTAAAGACATGTTTATTGTTGGTGCTGCACAGGGTATTGCAGTGCTTCCAGGTATATCAAGGTCTGGCACAACTGTTGCAGCTTTAATTCTGAGGGGTTACAATCAGGAGGAAGCTTTAAGAATCTCTTTTCTGATGGAAGTTCCTGCCATATTGGGGATTACAGCACTGGATAGTCTGTCAGGAATGCCTATAAACTTCTCCTCTTCAGTTCTAATTGGAGGAATATTTGCATCTTTCCTTTTCAGTATTCTTGGTATCAAAGTGCTTCTTGGTGTATCGAGAAAATTGCCTTTTGATTATTTCTGCATTGCATTTGGTCTTATAGCAATAGTCTTCAGTATTTAGGGAGACATTGCTATAATATGAGATAAAAAGAGGTTTCTCCTCTAAAACTTTTCAACAGTGACTTTCAGCACCCCAGATTCCAGTGAGGAGTCTATAACGGTTTTATCTCTAATATCCAATTCTGTAAAGTAGATCTTTGTTTTGCCTTTTCCTGTGATTTCAAGTAGGTTGCCTCTCTTCACTATTTCAACATTTTCAATGTTTTCGACCTCAGGCATCTCTATTAGAATCTCATCATTCGCCTCATTTCTTTTAATATCTTCTTTGACCTCTATAAACTCCATTTCACTACTTTTATCCTTGTCAGCTTCAATGCTGCTTCTCACGAAATCTGGAATTGGGAGGTCTCTGAGCACATCTTCGAGGTCTTTGATTTCACCTGTTTTAATAATAGGTTTTCTGTCACCAGTCATATTGACTGAGATAAAAAATCCTTTTGCTTTGGATGTATCGAGGTTCTTTGTTAGTTCTTCAAAATCCGGGGCACCATCTCCCATAAAACTTTCCATAACATTCTTAATCTCTTCAGAAATTTCATCTGGAGATGGCATTAGAAGAAAGATAGTAAGATCAGAGCCACAGGCTGAACAGATAGTTTCTTTTTCGGCAAGTTCTCTGCCGCAGAAAGGACAATACTTAATTTCCATTATATCACTAACCTACCATGAAAGCTCCCTAAAATAAAAAAAGTTAGAATCATATAAAAAGTTTACTTTTATTATCTCACAAATTAAAAAAGGAAGGAATATGTAGTTATTCTTTGACTTTCTGAAGTACGGCATCAAGTTTTGATTTGAGTGTAGATTTGGGTACCGCACCTACAACACCATCTATAGATTCGCCATTAACGTAAATTCCCAGTGTTGGAATGCTCATAACGCCATAGCGTATGGAGATATCTCTGTTCTCATCGCTGTTAAGCTTTACAAATTTGACTTTACCTTTGTATTCTGGTGCAGTTTCTTTGAAAACAGGAGACATCATCCTGCAAGGCATACACCACTCAGCCCAGAAGTCAACAATAACCGGGATTTCAGACTTGATTACAAGCTCTTCCCAGTTCTGCGTTGTACCTTCGTAGAGATTTTCACCCAATTCAACGATATCTGTCATTTGTTCACCTCTAAGTTAGCCTGATTATGTTCAACATTAACGAACTACCCTTATCAATCTTTTTGGAACGGAAGGCGGTTTACGTGTGGGGTATAGTGCCTTTAGCACTGGATATGGCCGTTCAAATACTGTTGCAGGACCGTCTATATATTCTATGCTGTTTTCAAACATTTTATTCCTCCTTTATACCGTGATGGTGAGCATTATTTAGATGGGGATGGGTATGGTCATGACCATGTGAATGTATTCTATCCGCTTCATGCTCAAGTTCACCCTTTACAAGTTTTTTTATTGCTTCCTCAACATTTCCTATTGAGGTTATTACTACTTTTTTATCCTCAGCTATAAGGTTTGAGTATGCACCTCTACCTATTCCTCCAGCTATTACTGTATCTACATCTTTTAGAAGTGAAACAAGAGCTTCGTGGAAATGACCGTTAGTCTTTTTTATGAGGTTTTTTCTTACTTCAACAAAATCTATCTTATCTCCCTCTACATTATATATTAAGAAGTTTTCTGTATGTCCAAAGTGAGCATTTACCTCTTTGTTTTCGGTTACAGCCACTGCTACTTTCATATGTTATCCTCCTTTTAGTTACTAATGGTTAATTTAACCATTGCAAATATATATGTGCTACATATAGTTGAACACTATAAAGCTACATCCTTTCAGGAGCTTCAATACCAAGAAGCTCCAAACCTTTCTTTATAACTACTGTGAAAGCAAGAACAAGATTCAGTCTAAAATTTTTAAATTCAGACTTCAGCACAGGAGTGAACATATAGAATTTGTGAAAACTGTCAGTCAGACCGGCGAGATAATTTGCAAATATATTGGGCTTTTTTGATATGGCAGAGTTTTCAACAATAAAAGGAAATTTCATAATCTCCTTCACAAGAGCTTTTTCATACTCATTCAATTCTGGTACCTCGAAATTTTCTTCAGGTTCAGACTGTTCAAGAATTCTTCTTGCTCTGGCATATGCATACTGAATGGATGGTGCTCCAAGACGGTCAAAGTCAAGTGCCTCTTCCCATCTGAAAATCATACTTTTTTCTGGGGCAATCTTCACTATATTAAATCTCAATGCTCCTATTCCAACTTTCTCGGCAACTCTATTTTTGAACTCTTCACTTTCGTCAGGTCTCCTCCTATTTACCTCCTCATAAGCCCTGTTTATGCTCTCCTTTATTAATTCATCCACAGAAATAAAAACGCCTCTTCTTGTTGACATTGAACCTTCAGGCAGTGTTATGAATTCATATATAACAAATTCAGGTTCAGGTGCACTGAGTAGTTCAAGAGCTACTGAAATCTGCCTTGCCAGAAGCTTGTGGTCAGCGCCCCAGATGTCAATAACTTTCCCACGGGAGGACTTCCAGAGGTGATGAGCCAAGTCTCTTGTGGCATAGAGAAGCGTACCGTCACTCCTCCTGAGAACAAGTTCTTTTTCAATTCCGAACTCTTTCAGGTCGAGATATATAGCTTTTTCATCATTTTTTACATATTCTGTTGCCACAAGTTCTGATAACACTTTATTCACAAGCCCACTTCTAACGAACTGACTCTCCCAGGTTATAATGTCGTGTTTGATATAGAGTTTTGATAGAGTTTCATTTATACCTTCAAGGCAAAACCTGGCGGCATATTCAAACTTACTTACCACTTCATCCTTTTCTGCCTCATAGTCAATAATCAGCTTTGAAACCGTATCCTTCACTTCATCGCTTTCCTCATACAGCTTATTTGCTTTAATATAAATTTCAGCTATAGCATGGTCCTTCTTCTTCTGTTTATCTATAGGAAACCTTTCAAGACCATATACAACAACCGCAAGCTGCTTTCCCATATCATTGAGATAATACTGTCTTTCAACGTCATAACCTGCAAAGCTCATAACTCTTGCAAGGCTATCTCCAATTATTGCATTTCTCCCATGGCCAATGTGAAGGGGGCCATCTGGATTTGCTGAAGTGTGTTCGAGTATTATCTTCCCCTTTAAATATCCTCTCCCAAAATCTGCTCCTTTCTCTTTAATCTCTTCAATTAAAAGTTCCGTTGCTTTATTATAATTGATAAAAAAGTTTATAAACCCATTCTGGGATTCTATTCTTGATATCATAGAGCCTTTAGGCAGAGTGACCTTTCCAACAATTTCCTGAGCAATTTTCTGAGGTGATTTTTTAAATTTTCCTGCAATGGAAAAACAGATATTTGTTGCAAAGTCGCCATATTCACCTCTGGAGTCCTGAAATTGAATATCTTCTTTGCCAATTATACCAAATATAAGCTCTTCCGCCTCACTATGAATTTTCTTCAACATGACATCACTTTTGCCTGAATCTGAGAAGGGCACCAATACCACCAAAAGCTTTCAGCTGTTGTCCCTCTTCAGTCTCATTTGATATTATTTCTATGTTTGTATTTGTTTTACTTGCAACTTCTTCGAGCTCTTCAAGAGTACTCTTAAAACTCTCTATGGCAAGAGCCTTTTCTCCGCAATTTGGACATGGCATGTTATTGAGTTCAACCTGAAACATCTTTATGTCTTTGACAGTCTTTTCAATCTGGTAATCACAGCTCGAGCATACAATCTGAATTCTGAAACTCTCCACATCTTCGGAAAACAGGACAGTATCAACAGCTCCGCTTTTAACAAGTTCTCTAACTTCATTTATACCATAGGCTGATAGACCATAATCCTTCACAACTTCTCTTAGAAATCTCTGGACAAGTTTCTTCTCTTTATTTATTTCCAGCTCTTCAAAAACTCCTGATGCCTTCTCTACAACCTCTGTAAGACCAAACTCATCAGTATAAGAGGTATTTATAATTTCAAGAATTTTATTTTCGATTTCATAGTGAAGATATTCTTCCTCAATAAAAAATTCCTTTGTAGGTCCAGGCCCACCGACTATAACTCCACGTAAATCTGGAATGGAAAGAAAGATTTTACTTGCCTTCTCTCCTACTCTCTTGAAGTATTCATGGGCAGCAATTTCAATCAGTCTCTCAAAACGTCTCTGGCTCTGACCACCTCTGCCATGTTTTCTGGGAACATTGGAGGTCATTTTTTTTAATGTTTCTATCCTCTTACCTCGAACCAGACCTATAGTTGCCTCGCTTCTATCTACAAGCAGAAGACCGAAGGAACCCTTTACTGCAAGCATTTCTTTTAATGGGTCAATAAGAAACAGAGAGTTGCAATGATATATATATGTTTGAACCTGCTCTGGAGGCTCAATCACATAAACCTCCATCTTGTCCTTTGTGCCATGAGGTATTGTACCTACAAGTAGTACAAGGCCTTTTTCTGGTGGTTTTTTGAACATTTTGAGCCTCTGCATTATAACTTCAAGGGCGCTCTGAACATTCTTTCTGGTTCTTGCGGATTTGATATTCATAGCCTGGGAATGTTCCTGGCGCATTTGAGCAACTACGTCGCTTATGGCTTTGTTCGGAGGAATATACAGGCTAACAAGCTCAGTTCCTTTACCTTTTTTATTTTCGAGGAATTCCAGCTCCTTTTTTAACTTGTAAATTTCTACTGAAGATGCTTTATTTCCAATCATGGGTCTCACCACAGAATAAGTAAAGTATATATATTTATTTCAGGATTTATCTTAAAAAGGAAATTAACAATGTTAAAGGTGAAAAAGTCAATCACCACCCATTAAAATTGGTGGCCTGCCTCGTGAGAGACAGGGGTAACAGGTTGATTAGGAGGCATTGTATATGCAGAAGTTATTGGTAGAGCTAAAGAACACATTAGGGGATGCTCCTCAAGTTCCCTGCTCTGTAAGTGAGGTATTAAACAGAGATAAAAGCCTCAGTGTGCCTTACAAAGTACTGGCCAATAACAGCTCCGATGAGGACCAACACTCTGGCAAGAGTAGGCAGGACTTGAGAGTTCCTGTGT
>QIGD01000060.1 GCA_003229935.1 Methanobacteriota archaeon
TATGGGAAAGGAATACAATTTTAAAATTTGTGAGGTAGGGCAATTCCTCCTACCTCTAAAGAGGTAGGTTTCCTTGCCCAGATTTTCATGACCCAAACATGGCAACATTGGCATTTCTGGCTGCCAAAGCTGCAAAGAAGAATGGCTACGGTGTGGAATTATGGTGGTGGGCTTTCCCGCTCATAATATCGTAATCCTTGCCAGAGAGGGTGTTGGCCTGACTCCATTCCCAGAGCTTCTTGAGATACTTCAAACCCTCGAAGTTCCCATTCTAATATAAATCCTGCGTCGAGGCAAGAGGAATGACAGAAGACTTAGTGGAAGGCGCAGAGATGTTAGGTATTTACGACCTGACAGAGAAGGCTGTCGAAAGCAGTGTTTTAAGTATATAATTCTCTCCTATTCTATCTTTTTTATTTTTGAGGTTATCCCTATCAATTAAACCATGCCCTCGAAAGATAAAGCCTCACTTCTTTCAGAATGGTTCATGAAAGAAGGTAAGGTGATAGTGGCCTTTTCAGGCGGTGTTGATTCCAGTGTTCTAGCAGCAGTAGCCAAAAAAACACTTGGAATAAATGCTCTCGCAATAACTGCTGACTCTTCTACTATGCCTAGAAGAGAACTGGAAGATGCTATCAAACTTGCCAGAGAGATAGGAATATCCCATGATATCATAAAGGAGGACGAACTTGAGGATAGTAGATTCGTCGAAAATCCTCCTGAAAGATGCTACTTCTGCAGGAGCGGACTGGCTGAAGCTCTGAAGAGAATAGCTGAAGCCCGTGGCTTCTCAACTATCGTTGACGGAGCAAATGCCTCTGACCTTAAAGAGCATAGACCAGGATTGAAAGCTCTAAAAGAGCAGGGCATAAAGAGCCCCTTTCTGGAACTGGGCTTCACCAAGAAAGATGTCAGGGAGATAGCAGCGTATTTCAATCTCAGAGTAGAGCAGAAACCTTCTCAGGCATGTTTAGCTTCAAGAATTCCTTATGGTGAAATTATAACAAGAGACAGGCTTAGAGCAGTGGAAAAAGCAGAAGACTTCCTTCTAAGTCTGGGCTTTACACAGGTGAGGGTGAGGTCTCACGGAAATATAGCAAGAATTGAGTTGCCAGAAAATGAAATTTCAAGGGCAGCAGGATTTGGAAGAGAGATTTCAGAACAGCTTGAAGCTCTTGGCTTCAGTTATATAACCCTTGACCTTAAAGGCTACCGCTCGGGAAGCATGGATGAGGTGCTCCAGTAAAGCTTTATCAATGAATTTTTCGACTCATAATAATCTTGGCAATGAGACCACCCATTTTAATGGGTGGTGATTGACAGTAAAATGAGACTGTTTTACCTGACAAATCCGCTTCCAGATTAAAGATATCACCTGTGTGTTGAAGCGCTCTCAGAATAGTTTTTTTACATCCCTCACAGGTCATGCCCCGAACTAAAGCCTAGAATTTTTTCTGTTTTGAAGTTAATCTGTATCTACCATGGGGTAGAATATGTATGCCAAAGCTATTAAGCAATATTGTACTGATAGAAGCTATCATTGCAACCATTGCCCATACAGGATTAACAAGACCTGTTGTGGCAGCAGGCACTCCTATACCATTGAATAAAAACGCTATTACCAGGTTTTGCTTTGTTTTTGCATAACTCTCCTTAGCAATCCCCCGAGATATCATTATCTTTCTCATTTGATATCCAGGTATAATAATATCACTTGACTCTATTGTTATATCCGCCCCTGTTCCTATGGCGATTCCCACATCAGCCTGCATCAGAGCAGGTGCGTCATTCACCCCATCACCCACCATTGCTACCTTTGTTCCATCTCTCTGTAACTCCCTTATCTTTTCTGCCTTTTCTTCAGGTAAAACCCCTGCATACAACCTTTCTATGCCAACCTGTTTGGCTATTGACTTAGCAGTATTCTTATTATCACCAGTAATCATAACAGGTTCTATATTGTTCATCTTAATCTCTTTAATTGTATTTAAAGCATCTTCTTTAATGGTATCAGCCAGCCCGATTATACCTATAAGTTTTTTTGCCACTCCAACACCAATTACACTGTTACCCTTCTTTGACAATTCCTCCATTCTGCTAAATTGTTGTTCATCTATCTCTATGCCTTCTTCTTTAAGAAAAGAAAGTTTTCCTGCAATAATATCATCATTATTAGCTCCTGCCTTCACTCCTCTACCTGAAAAAGATTCAAAACCTTCAGGTTTTTTATAACTTATTTTATGTTTCTCAACATAATTTACAATAGCCCTTGCAAGTGGATGTTCACTCAGCATTTCAGCTGAAGCTATCAGGGACAAAACTGTTTTTTTATTGTAATTATAACTTACAACCTCTACAACTTCAGGTTTTCCTTTTGTAATTGTTCCTGTCTTATCAAGTACTATCACTCTAACCTTAGGAAATATTTGAAAAGCTTCTCCTGAACGCATAAGTATTCCATTTTCAGCAGCTTTTCCTCCACCCTTTATCAAAGCCAGAGGCATTGCCATTCCCAGCGCACATGGATAACCCATAACAAGAACTGAAAGGGCAGCAAATACAGCTCTGTTAATATCAAATAACCCGTATAGTAGATAACTGATTACCGTCCAGAAGATAAAAGCGCCTGCTGAAAAAATAAGCACAACAGGAATATAATATTTAAGCACTTTGTCAACAATTATCAATATCCCTGGCTTTAATGCACGTGATTCTTCTACATTTTTAATAACCCGCTGTAAAAATGTTTCTTCTCCAATTTTATTTACTTCAATATCTATTGAACCAGACTGGTTAATTGAACCGCCAACAACTTCATCTTCTTTTTTCTTCTCTACAGGTAATGATTCCCCAGTTATAATGGATTCATCTACCGCGCTGCTTCCATCTATGACAATTCCATCTACAGGTATTATTTCTCCCGGTTTTACCCGTACAATATCACCTGTTTTCAATTCATCTATATCTTTAATAACTTCTCTTCCATTTTGAATAACAATAGCATTTTTAGGCTGCAAATCTATCAATTTTTGCACAGCCTTAGAAGCCCGAGTTCTGACAAGCATACTGGACCATTCACTCAAAATATGATAACTCGTTACAAATATTGAAACTGCAAAAAAATCTGCACTGGAGAAATTCGGTATAAAAAACCCAATGAAACCTCCAGTTAGTCCTGAAAATGCTACAAATTCCAGTAAATTATGCTGGTTAAGAATACCTCTTTTCAACGACTGCCATGCTTTTTTCTTGATATGCCAGCCAGGTCCAAACATTGTTACAAGCGCTAAAACAAGCATCAGCCACCTGAACCACCATAACCTTATGCCTGACCACATAAGAATCATAAATAAGAGAGAAACAAATGTCAATATGGCAGCTACAGTCAAATATTTTTTAGCAAGATGTAATTCTTTTTCCTGTTCTTCAAATGCCTTTACCTTTCTAGGGTCACGAACACTAAAACCAAGGTCAATTAAAGTTTTTTCTATCTCACCTCTAGTAACTACTGATGAGTCATAAATAATCAACGCTTCTTCATGTGAAATACTGACATTCACACTTTTAACTCCTGCCTGTTTGCGATACGCTTTCTTAATAGTTTCTACACAAAATGAACAGGACATTCCTCCGATTTTCACATGGAACTTTGAAGTGTTATCAATCTTTTTCTTCATCATGTTTGGGCAAGGATACCACCCATTTCAATTTGTGAAGGAATTGCCCTTTTCACCTCTTTTAAAATTGTATAAGAAAAATAAATTTTAATCCGATTTAAACCAGCAGGTATGTCAACCTGCTCATTATCCCTATCATTATTAAGTATCAGTTGGTTTTGCATGTTTATGACAGGGACTTTCAAGTCCTGTCCACTCTTGCCAGAGCGTAAGTCCTCTTCGGAGCTGTTATTGGCCAGTATTGTGTGGGACACACTGAGTTCCTCTCTGTTTAATACCCAACTTACAGAGCAGGGAACTTGAGGAACGTCCCCTGATGTGTTCTGAAACTCTACCACTAACTTCTGCATATTTCACAATGCCCCTAATCAACACGTTACCTCTGTCTCTCACGAGACAAGCCTATGTGCTTTAGCCATAGGTAATTGACCTATTATATTTTTTATCATTCAAGCCTGTATATATAACATTACAAAATATGTTGTAATGGCTCCAATAAGGTGGGATTTATATCAAACATATTGTATGTGTGCTCCCTATACCAATCCAATACTCATAAGCGGTCTCATAACTCAAATGCCAATAGCCATGTGAGAAAAGTATATAAAGCCTATGTATAAGCTCTAATAGGTGTGTAAAATGTCTGAAGAAATAGATGAGAATGTAATTACATTGAAGGTGCATTATACTGGGAAGCTTAAAAATGGAGAGGTTTTCGATTCTTCTATTGAGGAAATTGCAAAGGAAGCTGGCATCTATAATCCATCTCGAGATTATGAACCACTGGAAGTCAAACTGGGTTCCGGTCAGCTTATCCCAGGCTTTGAAAAGGCACTTGTGGACATGAAAGCTGGAGAAAAAAAAGAAGTTACAATTCCTCCTGAAGAAGGCTATGGTCATGAGATACAGGAACTCTTTAACACTATTAAAATGGAGGTCTTCAAAGATGCTGATATAGAGCCTGAGATTGGTATGCTACTCGAAACAGATATGGGTGTAGGAGTGGTACATGAGATTAAAGAAGACGAAGTAGCCCTAAATTTTAACCATCCACTTACAGGAAAAACTCTGATTTTTACAATTGAAGTTGTAGAGATTCTTGAGTAGTTAATCTGCCCTCATAACAAAGGCAGGCATCTGTTCAGATAAAGCCAGCCATGGTAAAAGCCAAAAGCTTATTCATTGGTCATCGATTAAGGCTTTCCTGTAGTCCCAAAGACGGATTCTGTTTGTATGAGGTTTCTTACAAGGCGACGATAAGTTCTAGGACTGTATTGTAGTCCAATCAAATGCCACGGTAACCATACAAAACGCCTGTGGTTGTGAAATATTCCCTCTTCAAAACGCTTAACCGATGACGCATGAGCCTGAATGTTATGCACAACCATTACCTTAAAGCCCGTTTTCTGGGTTAATCTCTGGACTATATCTACATTTTCAGGAGGGTGATTTTCATGATGTAACGAGCCTGTGATGGTTTATCACCAACAAAGCTATTTATTTGACTGCGAATCGCTGGACAAAATAATACCTGCCTAAAACTACCATTAGAATACCACCAAGTACCATTGTGGCTGAGATTGTTAGGCGGAAAGTGATTGGCTCAGAAACAAATATCACGCCTCCTAAGGCTGCGATTACAGGAACTAACAATTGAACCACAGCAGCCTTGGTGATAGAAAGCCCACCAAGTGCGATGTACCATATTGTGTAACCTATTCCAGATGCTATGCCACCTGACAATACGGCCAATAATATCCCATCAGCAGAAAGGTGAATATCATGGAAAGTAACGATTGTCAAAATGATAATAAGTGGAATAGTACGTAAAAAATTATACGTTGTATCCATTAATGGGTTCGCTGATGTCCGCCCCTTAAGGGTATAAATACCCCAAGCAATTCCAGCTATTGTCATAAGAACAAAGCCCATGATTGAGGGTGTAGTTACGCCAGGTAACATCAAGTATACAAACCCAATGAATGCAAGTGATACACCTCCCCATTCTGTTATATGTAATCGATTTCCAGAAATTAAAGACAGTAGTATCATTGTTATCTGTACTGAACCAAACAAAATTAGTGCGCCGGTGCCTGTGTCCAACGTAACATAGGCAAAAGAAAATGCAACTGCATAAATAAATAGCATTAAACTAGCAGACCAGCTACCTTTGGTGGGAGAAGTACTTTTGTTGCTGCTGATTTTTAAAATTGCTAAAAGAACAATTGCACCAGATAACAAACGTATAACAGTAAAACCAGAAGCGTCAATCGTTTTTTCACCTAGTGCTAACCGACCCAATACAGAATTTGCAGCAAATGCAATTAATGCAAATCCTGTAAGAAGGAGCGTTTTTACTGAAAAGCCATATGATCGTTTCATCTGCTAAACCTCATGGAAAGATTTTCATAATTAAATTTCAAGAACTTATAGGGTTCTCTACCAATATTACATATTCCCCATAACTATGCGCTCCTTTGACTTTATATAGAGTTTTTGGATATTTCACGTGGTCATTAGGGTATAACTTATACCTTTATCTTCTTATGGTAAATATATGAACAGGCAATAGAGGCAATGAAAAACCGTATAACTTATACCTTTGTCTTCTTATGGTAGGTTTGAACCCTTTCCTATTAGTTTCTAATCTTCTGTTATTACGTCTAGTTTGAGTCAATTCGTAGGGTTTACTCCTACTTTAAGTTGTTCCACCTGCGATTACAAAAACATCATCTACATGACTTTTATAGAAGCAGACAAAGCCAACGCCTGTCTTCTAGCATTTATCTGTTGTTTTGCCTGTTTAAGGTTAGAAATCTACATAGCCTTTATCAAATCTTCATAGGTCTGAAGCCCCCTGAGCTGTTTGCCATTTATAATGAAATTGGGAACAGCAGAAACTCCGTAAGACTCTACAAGTTTCAAATTTCCCTCAAATTTCTCTCTGGCAGTGGCTTTGAGAAAAACGTCAATTTCGCTTCTGGATATTTCAAGTTCTTCCAGATACCTGTAGAGTCTTGTACTATCACTTATATCAATCTCCCTGACCCAGTAGTCTTGGTAAACTCTGTTGTTGAACTCTTTGAATACCCCTCTATCCCTTGCAAGCTCTGTGAGGAGGAGGGCAAGATGTGAGTTGCTGAACCTTTCTGGAATATTTATTTCCACATCGAGTTGGAGTGCATATTTTTTTATCTCGCCTGCAATGACATCTATGTAATCCTCGTCAAAACCCATCTCAAGAAGTGTCATGCCTCCTTCAGGTATTTTCGGATGAATCTCGTATCCTATCCACTCAAGCTTAATGTCGTGCTTCTCCACCAGCATGTCCAGTGCCTTTTTGCTTAGATAGCAGAATGGGCAGGAGTAATCCGAAAAAACGATAACTTTATTCATAGATA
>QIGD01000061.1 GCA_003229935.1 Methanobacteriota archaeon
TTATTTTTGAGGAATTAGTGGAGCTTAAAGATAATAATGTTGATTTTGAAACAATTAAAAATAAGATATTTGATAATTTTAAAAAGAAGAGACAAGAAATTATACAAAATGAAATATTTAATATGTATGGTATTAATCAAGAGTTTTTTATTGAATCTTTAAAAAGAGAAGTCCCAAATGAGTAGATTGATACGATTTTAACACAAGTTACTAATTTAAGATTAGATACTCGTATATTATTGGTTGGTGTGGATAATGGTATAGCTAAAATTGTTGAAATTGATGAAGAAAATATGGCAAATTTTAGGGATATGAATTTTCACGCAATTGGCTCTGGAGATACTCAAGCAGTAACTACATTACTCTTTCAAAAACATGATAAATGTGATAATCTCCTAGCAACACTTTATAATGTTTATAAAGCAAAAAGAAATGCAGAAGTACTTCGAGGAGTAGGAAAAGAAACAGAACTTCTTATTTTAGGTAAAGAAACATATTTAAAAATTAATGGGAAAAATATGAGTATATTAAGAAAGATTTATGAAGAGGAATTAATGTTTGGAAAAAACCATAAAGAATTACTTAATATTAATTTGAAGGAGGATTAAAATGTTCTTAAAAACTAAGAAAGAAGAGAAGTTTTTTTCATTGAGAGAGGAATTTATAAAGGAATTAGATGAGAGACTCCAAAAGCAAAATTTTAAAAAATCTGAGAAACTTTTAAGAAAAAATCTAATGAAAAAGATAAAAAATGGAAGATTGTTCTAATTTGTTATGGTTTTATATATTTAAAAAGCTTTTACCACAGGAGAGATACTAATTAGGGTGATATACTCATGAGAACCTTCTCTTAACTTTTTAAAATTAGAAGTGAATATTACTAAAAGGCTACACAATCAAAAGGAAGTATTATCAAAAAACTACATAATCAGAAGAAAGTATTATCAAAATATTAGTATTAAAATATATTTCACAATTTATTGTATCTGTTTATTCGTACTCAAATCGCTGTCAGACTATGTTATTATTTATATTAAGGTTACTATGTTTCATAGTCTTATGTCCTTTAAAATAGCTATGAGGAGCTTGTGGTGAAAGATAATTCAACCTGAAGAGA
The DNA here is from genome assembly GCA_003229935.1 of Methanobacteriota archaeon. Classification (GTDB taxonomy): domain Archaea; phylum Hydrothermarchaeota; class Hydrothermarchaeia; order Hydrothermarchaeales; family BMS3B; genus BMS3B. The sequence continues at coordinate 1,118 of QIGD01000061.1, forward strand.
CTAATTACAACTGTATCATAATTTAAATGAAATATAATCTCACCCAAAAAATTCTTTTGAAAGATTCCTAAAGAGAAGGTTCTCTTAAAGTATAAAGTATTAGAGGATATTAGAGAATAACAGTGAAATATTTTCATTTGTTAATAAGGTGTTTTATAAAAAAGCATAATGAAAAACACCAACAAATTTGAGAGGAGAACAACAAATATTTAATATAAAATAGTGGAAATATCTTCCTGTTAAAGTGGTACATACCTACGATGATATGAGTAGACATGGATGTATCGTTCTGACAAATGCTGCCTGTCTGGGGTTAAAGTGGTACATACCTACGATGATATGAGTAGACTGGGTTTTCCTCTGGATTCTCTGACGTTATCTCTGGGTGTTAAAGTGGTACATACCTACGATGATATGAATAGACTTTAATTCTTAAAACGAAAGAAAAGGTACTCTCTTTTTCGATTGAAAAAACTAAGGAGAAGGTTCTCTGCTTTTTTCCATAAGTTGCTTTTTCATTTCTTTCATTTCTAGCATCATTTCATCGTAAGTTTCCAATTTGGCTTTGATTGTTTTCATTTCCATTATTTGGGCTCTGATATCATCTTTAGCTTCTTGTGATTCCATTGCTGCTTTCACATTGAGGGGGGAAGCACATTTATTGCAGAAATTGCTATCTGCTTCGTTTACTGCACCACAATATACGCATGGTTTTGGCTTCAATTCGTCTTGGAATATTTTCGCATCTACTTTTAAACCTGCCCTTTTTTTTAGCTTCTCTGCCATTATGTCTTCAGATTCATGTATATATCTTGCAGGCATATTCGAAATAGAACTCCAGCCTGCGAAATTTCTCATTTCAGCCTCATTGAAAACTTGTGAAATTTCTGTAATCCTGCTATGCCTGAACCAGTGAGGGTTCACTGCTTTTTTGATTTTAGCTTTTTCGGCATATTGCAAAATTAAAGAAGTAATTCCAGGTCTTGAAAATTTTTTCAAAGTATGTGTAACAAAAAGTGGGGCTTCTAGATTATCTCGAAGTGGGTGATCGTTCAACCACCTGATTAAATATGGCATTGAATTTATGATTACAATTTTTCTAACAATTCCTCCTTTTCCATTGACTTTCAGCCAGGCTGTATTTCCTTCATTTTGCTGAAAATCTTTAATTTTTAGGCCTGTGAACTCACTTATTCTGCAAGCAGATTCATATAATAAGGATAACATAGCCTTATCTCTACTCTTAGTACATACTTTTACCAAAGCTAGAATATCCTCATGTTTTAACGTGTTCACAGCATCAATTTTTTCTGGCTGTTTTGATTTGATTTTTATCCATTTAACTGCTGGAGGTGAAATCTCACCACCAAAAAGCCATTTATAAAAAGTTTTCAGTCTCTGTTTCACTACAGATTTAGAATTCTCATTTAAATTTAAAAAATACAGGAAATTTAAAATATCTTTTTTTTCTGCCTCTTTGAATGATTTTTTCAGAAAATCATTTAATTTCCAAAGGTATAAAATATAAGTATATCTGCAATGTACTCCAACACCATTTTCCTTATATTCTTCATTAAATTCCCTGAGCTTTTCTGCATTTCCCTTTGCCATTCTTTTTTTTAAAATTGCAGTAATTCTTTTTTCCTTATCTTCTGCGCTTCCCATATCTTTGAATTGTTATTATTTCTATATATACTTTTGGTAGAATACCCATATATTCCATAGAGGAATAAAAAAGTAGGTAATGAATACGCCGATTTGAGGCCTGTTCGAGGTATAGCACGAAATACACCTATGACTCAGGAAGCCACACTTCTTGTAGTAAAGTATACTTAATTACACTAATTATTTATTATATTCTAGAATATAATTTTCATTGGAGTTGGTTTACTTGTAGGGTGGTAATTCACAACCTTCTACTCTTTATAATTCTAAATAGAAGTATACTACCTAGTAGACTGGCAAAGAGAAAGCCGATAAGTCCAACCACAGGAAGGTCAAAGGGCCTCAGTCCCTCTCCTGTGGTCATAACTATAGAAGAGCCTATAATTATGGCAGAGATTATCAGAGCGAAAGAAATCCTGTTGCTCAGAGTATCAAGCTCTTCAATAAGCTCCTCAAAACCAACATGCTTTAAATTTAATCCGGTAGTGTTGATTTTATCAAGAAAAGCTTCTGTTTTCAGTGGTATGTTAAAGATAGCATTTCCAATTTTCTTACTTTTTCTTGCGACTCTCTTTGAGCTTTCACCTACGGAAAGTCTTTCCTTAATAAGATTTTTAACAAAGGGCTCTGCCACTTCAGTTATATTGAATTCACTGTAGAGTTGTCTTGCAATGGCCTCTGAAGTTACAAGGCTTTTAATCAGAATAGCGAAATCAGGAGGCATTCTCACTCTATATGTAAGAGAAATATCAAAGAGTTCCTGAACAAGCGAGGCTATATTCACATGGCTTAGCTTCACATCATAGTAATCGCTTACAATATCTTCAATCTCGTCTCTTAATTCATCTGATGGCACGTCATCCTCCATTGCTCCGATTCTCAGCAGAACTTCATAAATGCCTTCAGTATCTTTTTTAATTATTGCTATTGCAAAGTCAACAAGCTTCTCTTTAAGGGATTTCCTTAATCTTCCTACCTGTCCAAAGTCGATAAGACCAAGTTTATTATCTCTGAGCACAAGAATATTACCTGGATGGGGGTCTCCCTGAAAAAGGCCAAAAACAAAAATCTGCATCATTATAGCTTCTGCTCCCCTTTCAGCCAGAAGCTTCCGGTTATAACCCATTTCACTCAGTTTTTCCAACTCATCTATTTTTATACCTTCCAGATACTCCAGTATCAAAATCTTCTTTGTGGTGTGTTCCCAGAAAACCTGTGGTATAACAATATAGTCCACATCTCTAAAGTTCTTGGTAAAGCGCTCAGTGTTTCTGCCCTCTCTTACAAAGTCCAGTTCTTTTCTTATACTTATTTTTAGCTGTCTGACTATTCCTGCAGGATTGTAGTTTCTCAACTCAGGAATTCTCTTCTCTGCCAGAGAGGCCAGATGGGAGAGAAGGGTAAGGTCACTTTCTATTATAGGCTCAATTCCAGCCCTTTGAACCTTAACAACGACATTTCTGCCATCTTTAAGGGTTGCCCGGTGCACCTGTGCAAGAGAGGCACTGGCTAATGGCTCTCTATCAAAACTTTCAAAGATACTCTCCATAGGGGAGTTAAGTTCTCTTTCGACAATAACCTTTACTTCTTCGAAAGGAAAGCTGGGAATTTTGTCTTGAAGCTTTCTCAACTCATAAATATATTCCTTGGGTATTAAATCTGACCTTGTGCTAAGAATCTGACCAAACTTGATAAAAATCGGGCCGAGCTCCTCAAGAATTTTTCTGGCTCTCTGAGGTGTAGTGAGCGTATCCACTCCCTCAGTCACTTTTTTCCTGAAGGGAAGATGGTAGTATAGTCTTAGCCTTTTAAGTACTATGTCAAATCCATATTTATTCAGTACTCTTACTATCTCCCGAAGCCGCTTTATCTCTCTTGCACCGGAAAATGGCCACATTTTTCTCCTTTATTTTGCCTTTATAGACTCAATTTTTTTAATAATCTCTTCAATATCTTTCTTTGTAGCTATGCCTGCCGTTTTAAATGCTTTTTCAACTTCTTTGGCCACAGTTTTTTCCAGCTCTATCTTTTGTTTTTTTCTGGCCTCTATAACTTCCTTAACAAAGGCTTTTCCATCCTCTTTTGAAATCTCTCCTTTATTTTCTAGGTCTTCGATTATTTCTCTCACCTTTTCCTCGGTTAGAGCAGCTAGTCCTATTCCCAGAAGTCCAATTTTCTTTATAATTTCTTTCATAATTTCCCTCCGTGATTTATAAATCTATATCTCTCTTAAATTAAATAAGTTTCTACTGACATACTCCCATATCTTTTCCCGAAAAAATTTCCTCTTCCTTGATCATGCCGTCTACATGGTAAAAGTCAAGAACCTGAAGAAGCTCAGATGGTGCCTACACGACTACTGTACTGGGAAGATAACGCAGAAATGGGCTGCAAAATACCTTGGGATAACTCCCCGAAGATTCAGACAGGTCCTCAAAGAATACAAAAAAACTGGAATCATTCCCAAAATCAGCTTAAATCTTGGAAGGCCAAGACGTGAGATTTCTGATGAATGGAAAGACCTTGTAAAGTTAGAATATGGGAAATATAGACTTAATGCATTGTATTTAGAGAAAGTAATCTATGCAAAACACAAAATACGAATATCCCATAATACAATACATAAAATCAGGCTTAAAAAGGGATTTGCTAAACGTCAGAAGAAGCGGAAGACAGGGAAACCCTGGATAAGATATGAAAGGAAGTATTCGTTATCAGCAGTACATATAGACCGGTATGATAGCAAGGTGAATAGAAAGCAGGTATATGTTGTTCTTGACGATGCCTCCAGAAAAGTTCTTTCATGTGGGGAATTTCACCATGCCACAACAGAAAATTCAATAACCGTCTTAAAAAATGCAATAATGGTCAGCAGGGATTATTATTCCATTGATGCCGTAATAACCCAAGTCTGACAGTTGAATAGAAATAAGAGTTCTTAGTCACTTTATTTTATGACCTCAACTGGATAGTTTAAATAGGTGTTCTTAGTTCAGTTTGTTCATGAAAAATCAAATATCCCTAAGAACAAAAGTAATTATACTGAACGACAATAATGAGCTTCAGGCATAAACAATATTTCTCCTTGAAATTCTATTAAAAGCATATTTTTAATTCTATTGTTTTTTTTCTAATCAAAGTTGCTGTAAATTCTTCTAAAAGCACTACTTGACCTTATCAGGCTAAGTTCTCCAATCTTGTATGCAGTCAGTGCATTAAGTTGGTGTAGAATCTCCCCATCCCGATAAAAATGTGTGCCCATCCTTCGCCTTTATGTGGCATCATTGTCAAGGCATAATTGTAATCCAGACCAAAACGTCTCTCTATCGCCGTCTGGGCATTATGTAACCTATCTAGATAAGGCCATATTTCCCTGGGAAGATATTCACCCCGGAAGTGGTATCCATTTGGTGTCACTATTACTTCTCCAACAGCATTGTCCCGGGCATGGATGATTGGTATTTTACCAGAGTCCAATATCATCTGATTGTTTTCATGACTGTCAGGCCCAGCGTCACTTAACACTGCGATGAAATCCTTACCATTCCCACGAATGAACTTTTTGAATGTATGTGGGAATACAGTGTGGTCACTAAGTCTAGCATTATAGGGTTGAAAGTGGTCTGGCAAGCCCCAGAGAGCATCAAGGATACTAGAGTTGGTGTATCCGCTGCCTTTGAACCGGGGCTTCATGTATGGTCCTGCCTGATGGTCTTTTGTGAAATAAACCCTGAAGAAGCGGCGATCCCATATCTTTAAAGGAGAACCCATGAGTCCATAAGCATAGCATTCAGCCCTCCTCTGCAAGAAATAACAGTCCAAACCCTTTCCCGCTATTTCGAGAAGTCTGAGATACTGCCGCCCAGAAGGTACGCGCTTATCCTCGATGCTAATATCATGCTTCAAGCTAGAATCTTCAAGCCAGAGGGGATGCTTAGGTATGGCTTCCTTAATCCTTCCTAACTCTGCTTTGAAAATGTCTTTGTTGGTGAAACTTCCAGTAGGGGAGTTCAAATGGTGAAGCTTTTGGAGATAATCTAAGTACGAGAAGTCATTGAAGTTAAAGATATCCTGGAGATATCCCTTATTTTTTGTTTCTTTGAACTTCTGCCCCTCGAAGCCTATTGGCTTCCGCTTGTGGAGAAGACGGTAGGCTAAACCTTTGAGGTATCTTCTTGTGAAGTTATCAAGGCGTGATTGCTCCTTGGAAAGAGACCGTTGTATCACTTTTTTGACGTG
>QIGD01000062.1 GCA_003229935.1 Methanobacteriota archaeon
CTCTGGAGATTGAGCATATTATACCTAAATCACGAGGTGGAACTGATAGAGTTTCAAATCTGACTTTAGCGTGCCATAAGTGTAATCAGAAAAAAGGAGACAAGACAGCAGAAGAGTTTGGACATCCAGAAATACAGAAGAAAGCAAAGCAAACATTAAAATCAGCTGCATTTATGAATATTGTTAGATGGAGACTGGTGAATACTCTAAAGTGTGGTTGGACGTATGGGTATATTACAAAACATAACAGAATTAAATTGAGCATGGAGAAAAGTCATGTAAATGATGCTTTTGTAATCGCCAATGGAACGAATCAGGAGAGAACTAGGAGTTACGAATTAACCCAGACAAGAAGGAATAATAGAAGTATTCAAACAAATAGAAAAGGTTGTAAACCTTTAATAAGGAGACAGAGGTATAAATTACAGCCTAATGATTTAGTGAAATATAAGGGGTTAACGTGCAGGGTAAAGGGAGTATTTAACTATGGTAAATGGGTCAGACTGGTAACTAAAACAGGCAAATATATTAACTCAAATATTAAGAGTGTAGAGTTGGTGAGATATGGAAAAGGAATACAATTATAAGATAGGTAAAAAGGCAATTCATCCCCTCGCTTTCGCAAGGGGTCTTCTTGCCAAAACAGATAAAGCTATGGTTATGAACCTCGACAAGAAGCTTACTATTGCCACTGTAATAGTTTTTTTTGTTATCGGAGCTATAAGTTTATATGGAATTTACGACTTTTCTAAAAATATTAAACTTTGTATTGGAATTATCCTAATTTTGGCGCTTTTGCTTCAAAGCATTGTGCTTTTACTTGCTCTAACAGGCAGAAAACTAAGATTTCTCAGCAATAGTTACTATAAAAAAGTTGGTTCATCTTTGATTCATCTTGGCATAGTTGCTATAGCTTTGACTATCATACAGCCAACGTGGTTATATTTTGGGAATATAAATGTCTTCTGGCTTTCCACTGCAATTATCTCCATTGGAATGCTTTTAATATTTTATTTCCCTGAGAAAAGGAGGGTAGCTATTGGTTAAAGTAGGCATTGTAGATACAAGTTTTTCACGAGTTGATATGGGAAGATTTGTTGTGGATGAAATCAAAGAGACCACAACAAAGTTAAAATTGATAAGAAGAACGGTTCCTGGGATAAAGGATTTAGCTGTAGCATGTAAGAAGCTTATCGAAGAGGAAGGTTGCGAAGCCTGTATAGCACTGGGTATGCCAGGTCCAATGCCCAAAGACAAAGCCTCGACTCAGATTGCTTCTCAAGGCCTGATGCTTGCCCAGCTTCTCACCAACAGGCATATTCTTGAAGTATTTGTTCATGAAGATGAGGCAAACACAGGGAAAGAACTTTATGCACTCTGTAAGAACAGGGCAAGAGAACATGCTCAGAATTTAATAAGAATGCTACTCCGCCCTGAAGATATGGTTAAGAGGGCTGGAACAGGGCAGAGGGAAGGCTTTTCTGATGTCGGTGCTCTGAAGATTTAGAATGGAGGCATGCAGTGAAAAAGCCTTTGAGGCTGGAGTACAAAAAGGCATGATGGAAATAGATACAACTGGGGATAGTTCTCTTTCTTTAATTCTTTTATTTCGTTATTGAACTGGGATGAAATTGAGGGTGATGATTGAAATGGAAGCCGTTGTCAGCGAAGAACTGTTTGACATAGTTAAAAGAGCTCTGACACACTCCCACGATAAAGTTCATTGGGTTTTAAGGTCTCCATCGTCCATAGAGTTGCCTCTTTAGGGATATCAGTGTCCCTTTCTGTTACATCTCTGTCTGCAACAGATTGACCTCTGCCTTTGCTATATTGAACGCAGCATTTACGTCAGCATGGCCAACGTGGCCACAGTGGGGGCACTTACTTTGCCACTCCTATTGCCTATCAGCCCTCTCTCCAGTACTTCGAACATATAAGACGGTATGTCACATTGTAGACGCAGGTGTTTGAATATTTCCACCTTTTGCTAACCATGAAATTTATATATGTGACATTTATCTATAAATATTTCGTTAACAATTAACTATGGTTCGCTTTCATTCCACCACTAAAGATAGTGGGCTTTCCCGCTCACGATATCGTAAATAAGGTAATAACTGTTGAAATGGCAAAGTTAAGGCTTCAGCTCACACCATATGTTGAGAATGCTGAGATGAAAAATAAAAGAGATTTTTGGCTCCCCGGAAAAGTATAGAGACAGGAGTTCGAAGAACTTGAATTATGAATTAAGTTGACATACTCTCACGGCTAAGACCGTGGGCTTTCTGACCTTAAATTGTGTAAAACGTGCTGATTTATGGTTTACATTTAGGTGTTTCGTATGACACAGCAACATGTTTCAAAAATTCAAATATGATAAATCATGATAAATTCCCGGTTCATAGCAGGAGAATATTCTCATGGTTCCAGAAGATTTTATCAAACCGAGTATTAAGGCGCTGATAATTGAAAGCAATGTACTCAAAAAGGATAGGCCTCTTCATAAACTGGCTTATGTGGGAACACCCTGTCAGATTCAGGCTCTGCGGAAGGCTCAGCTCTTCGATTTTCAGAAGGTGAAGCAGGAGTGGCCCCGCAGGGTCAGATTCTCAATATCTTTATTCTGTACAGAAAGCTTTCCCTACAACAATATTATCAAGCTTATAGAGGAATACGGGGTAAATTTAAGCGAGGTAAAAAAGTGGGATATAAAGGGTAAGCTGATAGCTTATACAGATAAAGACAAATTTGAGACTCCTCTCAAAAAAGCAAAGAAGTTTGCCAGAGAAAACTGTCAATTATGCCTTGATTATACCGGTGAGCTTGGTGATATATCAACAGGCGCCGTTGGTTCAGAACTGGGCTGGAATACAGTGATAGTAAGAACTCCCACCGGTCTGAATATTGTAGAGGGAGCTATTAAAGAAGGATATCTTAAAGCAGAGGAGATTGATATTACAGGTAAAGGTATCAGTCTTCTGAGGAAGCTCTCAAGGAAAAAGTTCAAAAGTGCTTGGAAGAGTAAGAGCAAAAAGGAAAAGGAAGCAAAGGTTCCTCATTTGGATACTATTCATGAGGTGGATATGGATAAACTCCTTAAACTTACAACAGTTGAGCACAAGATAGATGAGCTGACTCGTGATATTATAGAGCCCGGTTTATGTGTCACCTGTGGGGCATGTGAGGCAAGCTGTGCAGAAGGAATAATCAAAATAGATGGAGAAGGCAAACCCTACAAAACCAAAGACTGTGAAAGCACAGACTGTGGAAGATGCTATGCTACCTGTCCCAGGACAACTTTACCGATAGACCTTATAGAGGAGAAACTCTTTGGTAGCAAACGCTATATATTCGAAAAGCGTATTCTCGGACAGTTTATAAAAATTTATACTGCAAAGGCAGGTGAAAAGGTTAGGCCAGAGAATGCTCAGGATGGCGGTGCCACCAGTGCAATCATGATGTATGCTCTTGATAAGGGTATAATCGATGCAAGTATTTCAATAGCGAAGGGTGAAAAACCATGGTATCCTATCCCCTACATATCTATAAATAGTGAAGACCTCAGAGAAAGTGCCGGTACAATATACTCTTCCGCACCTACAATAACAGCTCTTAAAAGAGCCCTGATTCAGCATGAGGAATATGGCAAATATCTTAGCTTCCTTATAAAGATGGGTTTTCTGCCTGAAATTGCAATTGCCGAAGAGGAGACAGCAAAGCAGAAAGAGGCTGGAGGGATAGAGGAGACAGACCTTGAAGAAGTGATGAAGAGAAAGGAGAAGTTTGAAGGAGCAATTGTAATGCTATCAAATCCCAAGGTGAAGATGCTTATTGAGAAGGGAGATGTGGAGAAGGCAGTAGAAACTATTGTTGGAGATTGAATTATGGTAAAGTTGCTGATAATCAAAATAGGGAACATAGCCACATCTCTTGTTCTTGAACTCCTTCTGGATGAGAGAGCGGACAGGAAAGACATTGAAGTTGATGTGGCCACAACAGGAGCAAAGATGACACCAGATGATGCCAAGAGAGTTTTGTCAAGAGTTAATCTTGATGAGTATAACCTTATTATATATATCTCTCCAAATCCTGCTATAACAGGGCCAAAGATGATTATAAATGCATTAAAAAGAAGAAATGCCATTGTTATTGGTGATGCTCCAGGTGTTAAGATTATACAAAAACTTGAGGAGGCTCAGCTTGGCTATCTCTTTATACTCGGAGATTCTATGATTGGAGCAAGAAGAGAGTTTTTAGATGCAACTGAAATGGCTATATTCAATGCAGAAATACTCAAGGTGCTAAGTATAACAGGAGCTTTGAGGGTTGTACAGGAGGAAATAGATAAAGCTGTTGATGCTCTGAAGAAGGGTAAGAAATATCTTCCGAGGTTGGTTGTAGATACTGCAGAGGCTGTGGAAGCAGCAGGGTTTGAAAATCCCTATGCAAAGGCAAAGGCAATGGCAGCCTACGAGGCAATCAAACTTATTGGAAAGCTCAATGTTAAAGGATGCTTCATGGTTAAGGATGCCGGAGAGTATATACCACTGGTGACTTCAGCCCATGAGCTTCTGAGAATGGCAGGTATATATTCTGACGAGGCGAGGGAGATGGAGAAGACTATGGATACCCTATTAAGAAAGCCACACAGCAGGGCAGGTGAACTCCTAAAAAAGAGGTCACTTATGGAGAAGCCTTCTTAGTGAAAACCGGCAATCACTTAGGATTAGTTATAGTAATGAGCGAATCTATCATAAGCGGTAAATATGAGTCTATAGACCATTCACATATCTTTTTATTACATAAGGAGAAGTCATAACTGAAAGTAGAGCCCCATAATTGAGATTGAACACCACTTCATTTCCTACTTTTAAGTCTACCTGCTTTGCAGATAGTATTATATGGTCACTACTCGCCCCCAGGATATCAATATCCAATCTGGGAGTCAGTCCAGAAACTAGAACATCCTGTAATCCAACTCCAAGAATAACTCTTCTTATTTGGCCATGGTCTTGGAACTCGGGAATATTTCCAAATGTGTCTTGACAAACCTCTCCATAAGGTATAGACGGTTTTATCTTCGATTCAATGACTTCTGCAATCATTGTGAACGCATCTGTGTATAACCCAGGGATAGGCGTTCTATAGAGGGTTTCACACCCCAAATAGATAGATTCACCCAATCTTAAGTTATTGACCCTTCCAACATCCTCTGTGGACACGAACCAGGTATAATTGGCTGAGTTCCCACCAGAAACAAACTCCAATGTCAGTCCGAGCCTCTCTTCAATGTCTCTAGCAAGTGAGGACAGGTACCCCATTTTCTCCTCGTCCGGTTTGATTCCCCCGAAACAGGCTAGATTTGTTCCTATACCTGCAAGCTCTATTCCTTCTAGCGACATTACCTCTTTAACTGTGTCCTCTAAATCCGAAGGTATCACTCCCTCTCTTAAATCACCCAACTCCACCATTAAAATTATTTTATGTGTGGTATTATTGTTCATTGCAAACTTTGAGAGTATTTTGACTACTGATAGCTCCGAATTAAGACTAATGTCGGCATACTTTACTACTGATTCAGCCTGACTAGGAGGTGTTCTTAATAGGACAAACTGTGCCTTTATGCCTGCCTCACGCATCCTCTTGATGTTGGTTATCCTTGAATCGGCAAGAGTATTTATTCCGCTTTTTACCAGGACATCAGCAATACGGGGGTCTCCGCAAACCACTTTTGTGACACCAATTACGCCGATGCCTTTTGAACCGTATATTCCCTTCAACTTTTTGGCATTATGTGCGATTTTTGCAAGGTCTATATCTATTCTGGGTGTTGTCATATCAATCACTATTTCTTTGGCAGTTCTGGAAATGCTTTGAATATAATTTTGACAAGTTTTTCGCATCCATACTTTAGAACATCCGTCGTTGGTAATTGGAACATCTTTTCATATTCTGTTATAGTCTCTTTGATTTCCTCGTCGGTCATATCTTCATGGTTGATTGTGATGGCGATTACCTCCGATCTCGAAAAGATTTCTATCATCTCTATCTCACTTTCCAAGGTTGGCATTGGTATATATGGGAAATCTCCAAGGTTCTTTCTTTTCGGAGAGTGCTGAACTATAATAGCCTTCGGCTTTGCACCCCGTACAATAGCACATGGGCTAAGGTATGCAGGATGGCTAATGGCACCCTGACCTTCAACTATAATTATGTCCGGATGCTCCATGTCCTGTGCTTCCATAACTGCATTTTCAACTTCCCCTGTCATAAACTCTTCAACAATGGCATCCACTGCAACGCCATACTTTGCGCCTTGAATTAATCCAGTCTGTCCAGTTGCCACGAACGCAACGTTCAACCCCTCTTTCCTCAATGCTTCGACAAGGATAATCGATGTGGTTCTCTTGCCAACTGCGCTGTCTGTGCCAAGTACGGCCACTATTGGTGTGTTGACCTTCAGAATGCGGCCAGAGAAAATATGCAACTCCTTTTTTGCGAGAGGTTTTCTGACATCGTATATCTTGACCCCACACTCCTCTGCCTTCTGTGTAAACTCTTCATCATCGGTAAAGAACTCATGGAGGCCGTTCACTATGTTCATCCCCTTTTCCATCGCCTTAAGTAATATCTCCCTCTGCTCCTCCTTAAGAAATCCTTCAAGAGGTGCAACACCGTATATGAAATAGCTTGGAATCTCTTTTAGTCTATCAATGGCATCATCGAAATCATGGAATATAAGTATCCCATTTTTTACTCCATCGAGATATTCTCCAGCATCCATACCAGCCTTTGTACTGTCGATAACACCGGCGATCTCGTACTTTTCAGAGTACCTAACAAGTCCATTTGCGGTCTTCCCATCCATCTTTCCAAATTCTTTTTCACAATATACTATTGCCTTTGCTTTCATGTATTGTCTCCTCAATTGGCAGAGAACCGAATAGTCAACCAGATATCGTCTTCTAAATACAGCTATTTGAGCAATATTTACATTTTAATTGTCAGATTTAATGAATTTTTGCTTTATCTTTATTTACATACATGAGTATATATTAATTGTCTTTATTTATTGTCTTTGAACCTACTTTGAATCTGTGCCACTCCCTATAGATGAGTTGTAAAACTGGGAAGGTATGAACTGGAAATAATCACCTTGATTGACCATCCTGATGGCTTTTTCAGTGGGATTGCTAAGATTTGATTGACATGCCAGAAAAGAAAATATAAAAATGTTTTTTTTTGCAACATCGAGTCATATATGAGATTGAATCAAGAGTGTGAAACTTCCTTAATGTCCCAATCTACAATAGTTAATTTAGAACAAAAAAATTCGTGCCAACTCCACCTATGGTCTGTTAATTCTTCTATCATCGCCGGTGAAGTGTTTCTTTTTAGTTCGTTGATGAAGTCCCAGTAGAATTGAAACAGCTCAATTGCACACTCCAGTCTCAGTTTATATTTTGAGAAACACTTTGTCTTCCGCACTAACCTACCGATTCTCTACCGATTCTCTCCCGTAATATTCCATTAAAGTTCTTGATGTTTGTGGTCTCTATGTCCTCCAGTTTTGGGTCGCCGTATATCATTCCATTGGTCATCGGTTAAGCCCTCCATTTGTCCATTAAGTGGTCCCTGTTGACATGTGGGTCTAGTGCCTGACTCAAGTACACGTCCATGACCGTGTTGAATGTCCGTTTGATTCCATAGTATGCGAGTATCAAAGTCAGCTGGATATCAGCATTCTCGGCAAATATCTTGCTCCATCGGAGCTGGGTATAGCGTATGATATCCTTTTTAGGGCTGTTTTCCCTGATGATATTGTATATACGGCGGCTCACTATTAGGGTGAGTATCGCCGTCCAGATGTAGGCTTCTACTATCTGTGGGTTCTTAGTATTGACCACATCCATGGCGTATCTGCTTTTGAGTTCCTTAAAGATGAGTTCTACGTCCCATCTTGCACT
>QIGD01000063.1 GCA_003229935.1 Methanobacteriota archaeon
CTGCAGTCCCGAAGACGGATTCTGTTTGCATGAGGGTTCTTACAAGGCGACGATAAGTTCTAGGACTGTATTGTAGTCCAATCAAATGCCACGATAACTAGGCAAGATGCATGTGGTTGTGAAATATTCCCTCTTCAAAACGCTTAACCGATGACGTATGGAGTTTAAGAACACACCAGGGGATGCTCCTCAAGTCCCCTGCTCTGTAAGCGGGGCATTAAACAGAGAGGAAACTCTCAGTGTGCCTCGCACAGTACTGGCCAATAACAACTCCGATGAGGACTTACTCTCTGGCAAGAGAGGACAGGCGTTGAGCGTCCCTGTCGTAAACATGCGAATCAAACCTATACCTGATAGTGCTAGAATCAGTGTGCAGGTTGAAATACCTGCTGGTTTGGTTTGGATTAAAAATTATTACTATAATCCTGACTTTCAAAGTTATAAATTTAATGTTTTGCACTACCGGGACCAATATACGTGAAGCACGTCAGTTGTAGTTACTAACTCTCGCCTTTTCTAACCCAAGGATTTTGAACATCTTCCTCTGAATAGGGTTCATCTCAGTCAATACATTGAACACCCTGCTGATGTCATGGAATTTGAACTCCACCTCTCTTATGGACTGCAGTTCCTCCATGACCTCCTCAAGACTCAGCCTCATCGCCTTAAGCCTTCTCCTCAAAACCATCAGCAAAAGAAGTGCCGGATCCTGTCATCAGAAGCTAGATTATAAGACACCTAATCAGATAGGAATAAAATATGACAATTAATCTGAAGGCTGTTCAAATTCACCGTCTTTTATTTTTTTAATCAATTCTCTTCTTCTACTTTCTTCGCTAGATAAATGATAATTTCTTTTAGAAATATCTGAACCTCTTAAAATTCCCATATTGGAATTTTTTATTGGTTTATTTTGTTCAAGCATTTACTTCCTCCAGATTATTTATTATCTCATCAAGTTCATTTTGCTTTTTACCAAACATCATTTCCTTTTGGTAAATATCATTTAATTTTTTTGTTTGTTCCTCATTAATACGGTAAATTTTACCATTTTTCAACATTATAAATATATCTGTTTCTTTTCCCACGCCTATAGCGACCTCTGAATTTCTTTTTGCTTTATATACATTATAAAGAGTAGTTTTTAAATCATTCGCCTTAGAATGTCTCTGAAATAAAAGTGTATTAATTGCTTGAATACCACCTGAACCAATAGCATCGAAATTCAAGTCTCTTATATTAACCGTGGCTATTTCATTTATTTCAGCAATTTGAGCTAAACCATCTTTAAAACCTGCTAAAATTACTGATGTGTTAAGACTAAAAGCTTTAATGAAATTTAAAATCTCTCTCACAAAATTAAAATCAATCTTAAACTTCTCTAACACTTGTTTTTGAATTTTATCGTCTCTTATTTTTATCATATTCATGTGCATTTTAGCTACAATATCATTAAATTTGTCCCTTTTAGAAATTTTTAATAATATATCATCAAAAAGTAGTGCTTCTCCTGATAACATGACTATTGTATTTGAATTAATTTTCCTATATTTTTCTATAGAGTGTTCGAATTGACCAATCGCTTGGACGCTTATCATGTGGTCTATGGCAAAAACAATTGCTTCTGATTTTCTTAATAAATTCTCACCATTTCCAATTGCTGCTATGCAAATAGTCATGTCATTAGAATAAAAAGTTATAATATTTAAAAACATTGTTATAATTATCAAATATAAAATTCTTTGTTGAAGATGGTTCAACTGTGAGAGGAAATTTTAGAAGTTAGATTATAAGACACCTAATCAGATAGAGAGAATCCATAGAATTAGTGCCTAAAACACCCAAAATATTTTAAATACTCTTTCATTGATTGTGTGGTGTATGACCCTCCCTGTTAGTGCTAATCAAAAGGTTAAATATTCACAAGTGTGTCGTCCAATCTCAGTTGGATGCATCGGAATGTTTACCACCCAGAATTTCATAGGTATTTTACCATTGGTCATCGGTTAAGGGTCTCCTGCAGTATCGAAGACGGATTCTGTTTCCATGAGAGTTCTTACAAGGCGGCGATAAGCTCTAGGACTATATTGTAGCCCTATCAAATGCCACGGTAACTAGGCAAAATGCATGTGGTTGTGAAATATTCCCTCTTCAAAACGCTTAACCGATGACGTATGGGTATTTTACGAACTGCTAAAATTACTTTACGATGTACTGAGTTTAATATTAAAAGTGATGATTCAAAGATGATTTAGTATGAATTTTTGTGAAAATTTGGGATGACCCTAACTGTTGAAATAATTTTAATGACTATTATTGAGATTCTGACGAAAATAGAAAAAGAGGTTAACTTTACATCTGCACAGAGGTGTATATATGGTAAAAAACAGAGTTTTTGTCAAGGAGATAGGGTTTTCAATGGGTGCAGGGGAAGATATAAAGGCTTTTAAGGTTACTTTGTAGGAGGAGGAGGAGTTATGGATTTTTCTTTTATAATATCTGGCATGGCTGGAGATGGTATTAAATCTACCAGTATGGTGGCAGGTAAAATGTTTTCGAGACTTGGTTATTATGTTTTTATCGATAATGAATACCAGTCTCTTATCAGAGGAGGGCACAACTTTTCAATTGTGAGGGTATCAGATAAGAAGATATGGGGGCACAGACGTAGAAGTGAACTTCTGATTGCACTTCAAGACTATACTATTTCTCCTCACAATGAATATGTTGACAGAGTTATATTTGACTCTTCAGGCTTTGATTATCCCGAAGGGGAAGGAATACCTATGACTGCTTTTGCAAAAGAGGTGGGTGCTCCAACTGGCTTTAGAAATGCAGCTGCCATAGGCGCTCTCTGTTATATGTATGGTGTGGATATTGGTAATTTAAATAAAATCTACAAAGATGCCTTTGGAGATAAAGCTGAAAAGGATATTTTACTGGCTGAAAAGGGATATAAATATGCATCTGAGAACCTGAAGCAAATGGAAAAGGTTCAAAGAGCAGGTAATCCAAAACCCATCCTTGATGGCAATCAGGCTTCAGGACTGGGAGCTGTTAAGGCAGGACTGAAAGATTATTATGCATATCCCATGACACCTGCATCTTCTCTATTGCATTTCCTGGCTTCAATGAAAAGGAAGCTAGGTGTAACTGTTGTTCAACCTGAAAATGAAATTTCAGTGGCTATTATGGCAATTGGCTCAGCGTTTATCGGAAGGAGAGCAATGATTGGCACATCAGGAGGTGGTTTTGCCCTGATGCATGAAGCTATCAGTCTTGCCGGAATGGCAGAGATGCCTATACTTTGTCTCGAGTCTCAGAGAGGTGCACCCAGTACAGGATTGCCAACCTACAATGCCCAAGAAGACCTCAAATTTGTACTACATGCAGGTCATGGCGAGTTTCCCAGAATAGTTGCATCTCCAGGAGATACCGAAGATGCCTACTATTTAGGAGGCGAACTTTTGAATTTATCATGGAAATATCAGAGTCCAGCTATTCTGCTCACTGATAGATACCTCTCCGAGAATCTGGCCACCTGTGATATTGATGTTGACAGGGTTACTGAAGAACCTCTTCCTCTTTACTCTGGAGACAACTCAGACTACAGGCGGTACAGTATGACAGAATCAGGTGTCTCTCCTCTTGCTTTTCCACCAGATGCTATGGTAAATGCAACAGGGAATGAACATGACGAATATGGTTTCACAATTGACACTGAGAAGGAAAGCACTGAAATGTATGCAAAAAGAATGAGGAAAGAGGAGGGTATAAGGGAAGATGTGAAGAAAATGGATGCTGTAAGAGTCTTTGGCAACGGAACAAATGTACTCTTCACCTGGGGCTCAACAACAGGTGTTGCTGTAGAGGCAGCATCAGAAATCGGAGATATAAAGGTTGTTCAGATAAGATATCTTTCACCCTTCCCTGACTGGGAGATTGAAAAGCTTGAAATAGACAAAGCTGTAACTGTAGAATGCAATTATACCGGGCAGCTTCGCTCTCTCCTGAAAGAGCATGGACGTATAAATTCAAAACTGATAGGTAACTGGGGTGGTAGACAGTTTTCAATTGAACAACTTGCAGAAAAACTAAAGGAGGCTTTTGAATGAAGCTCGATACTGATGCAAAAATTGTCTGGTGCCCTGGATGTGGCAATTATTCTATTCTCAAAGCTTTTAAGAATGCAGTGGGAGAACTTCCTCAGACAGTTAAACCAGAGAAAATGGTAGTAGTGTCTGGAGTAGGGTGCCACGGTAAGATAGCCAATTATATTAACCTCAGCAGCTTTCATGGCATTCATGGAAGAGTACCTTCACTAATGGCAGGAATAAAGCTGGCAAACGCTGAGCTAACAGTTGTGGGTTTTTCTGGCGATGGCGACACATTCAATGAAGGTCTTGTACATCTGATGCACGCTGCCAAAAAAAATATCAATGCCACTCTGATAGTGCATAATAATAAGGTTTACGGACTTACTACTGGACAGGCTTCAGCAACAAGCCCGAGAGGATTCAGAGGAAAAAGCACTCCAGAAGGAAATCCCGAGGACCCCTTCAATACTGTTGCACTTATGCTAGTTGCTGGGGCAACTTTTGTTGCAAGAGCATTCCCTGGAGATATCAAGCATCTCACTGAGATTATAAAGCAGGCAATCATGCACAAAGGCTTTTCCTTTATTGATGTCCTCCAGCCATGTGTTACCTTCAACAATACCTGGGACTACTATAGAAAAAGTGTATATAAGATAGAGGAAACACCCTCAACTCTAGATGAGGCTATCAAACTTGCATACTCATCTACCCCAACTAAAATTCCTATAGGAATCTTCTACAAGAAGGATAAACAAACTTTCGAGGAACTCGTCCGAGTTGAAGAAACAGGAATCGGGGTCGAAAAGGTTCTAGAGCTAATGGAATAAACCTCAAAAATCGTCAATCATATGACTAAAGCATATGGTGTTCCGTGAGGAATAAGGGTAAAACAGGTATTAGGAGGCATTGAAAGATGCAGCAGTTATTGGTAGAGTTTTAGAACACATTAGGGGCTCTTCCTCAAGTCCCCTGCTCTATAAGTGGGATATTAAACAGAGAAGAAACTCTCAACAACTTGGCAATAACAACTCCGAAGAGGAGGACCAACACTCTGGCAAGAGTGGACGACAGGACTTGCAAGTTCCTGTCATAAATATACAAAACCAACTGATACCTGATAATGCTATATGCGTCATCTATTAAGCGTTTTGAAGAGGGAATATTTCACAAATACAGGCGTTTTGCCTGATTACTGTAGAATTTGATAGGACTACAATACAGTCTTGGAACTTATCGCCGTCTTGTAAGAACCCTCATGCAAACAGAGTAGTTTTCGTGACCGTATGAAAACCTTAACTGATGACCAATGGAGTTGCAGTAAGAAAGTGAAAAAATCAAATTGCAAGGGAGAAAGGGCAAAAAGAACAGAGAGCATGGTGAAATTTCTGGACTATCACGATGCCACTTATAAGTAAGAGGTTTCCAATCTAATTTTCCAATTTCCCCTCCCTGTTTATAAACTGTTTTTCCACTGGTGCGAAGTCCAAGTAACGGTGCCATGTCAACTCAAGAAAGGTAAACCTGACCTCTTCATTCCTGCTAAAGATTACCTCGCCCTTTGTTACCTCATACCTAAAGCTCAGAGGAGCATAATTCAAGATTTTTACATCCATGGGAAGGTGAAGCTCCTTTTCAAGCTCAAGAGATAGGGATATTTCGTAGTCTATGACATCTTTTCTATCTATCTTCTTTTCATCCACGAACACCGCTATATCAATATCTCTAAACCATGCAGCAGAGAGGAAACTTCCATAGAGATAGGCGAAGACCACCTCTTTCTCTCTCGCAAGCAGTGAATGGATAGCATTTTTTATCACTTTCTTTTCCTTTTTTGAAAGTTGATGTGCTATCATATTTTGCCCACCTCACATGTAAATTCCTCCAGATCTTTCAGGTCATTCTGTATTATTTCATAAATCTTTGCATTATCAATCCCCCAGTAGATGTGTACCAGCATGTTCCTGAACTTTGCCATTCTCGCCAGTCTCTTAGAAAGGTCTATGGATAGCACACCTTCTTCTCCGAGGATTATAAAACAGTCAGAGTAGCTTTCAGGTATCTTTTTCTCCAGCCTTGCAGCAATATGATTGCATATCGACAGCGCAGCCTCTATGGCAACAACCAGCTTATATTTTGCAGCATCAATCCCTGTAGGGTTTGAAAGGAAATTTTCCTCCCCCTCGGATGCAATGGATTTCAACTCTTCCACAGCCCTTTTAATTTCCATTATTCTTCTATTCAGGAGTTCTCTGTTAATTTCCATTTAATACACTTTCCATTCAACTTACTCCAATTCCACCAAGATTATAAACACTTCTCTTTATAATTGTTCTCCCATGGCGACATCTCCAAGTAAAGGCACCGTTTTTCTCATGCTTAGGTAAAATACCAAGAAGACGAGCACTGTACAGCAGTTCTGGCGTTGCCATAGCCACTGTTACTCAACCTGATTCTTCTCTTTACTTATTTGCAACTATACAGTAATGATATGGCTGTATTTCAAAGCTATCCTTAGGTGAAAGCCCTACTCCCTTTATTTTAAATTCTGCCTCTTTTAAGGAAAGCCTGTGTTCCATAGGAGGTCCTATTTCCGTCTTCTCCTTCTTCCAGTCCACAACCACCAGTATACCCCCATGCCTGAGAATACGATGAGCTTCTCTCAGTGTTCCATCCCCATCAATTTCATGGAGCACATTAGCCATGAAAGCTATGTCCACAGATTCATCTGGAAGTGGGATTTTATCTTCAGTTGAGCTGACAATGGTTATATTTTCCTTTCCGCTGATTTTTTCCTTCAACATCTCAAGCATTTCTTCCTGCATGTCAATGGCAAATACATTTCCTCTCTCTGCCATTTCAGCAGCAGGTATTGTGAAGTAGCCTGTACCACACCCTATATCTGCAAAGATTGTGTCTTCCCTCACGCCGATTTTCCTCAGGATATCCTCAGGAGGTAGAAACTTCCTTCTTTCTTCGCTGTCAAGTAGACCTGCCCTACTAGCATCAAACTTATGCATATTATCACCTTTAGATTTTAATTAACTACCAGCCAACAACTGAGCTTATTATTAATACCTATTAATCTTATATCCGAAGATAAAAGCTCTGCCTTAACCTCAGTATAGTATATATTATTATCGGATGCAACAATATTATATATCTAAAAATACAATAATAATACCATGAAAAAATTCAAAATATGCTGTCTCGTCGTTGTGGAGAATAACAAACCCATAGGTATAATAACAGAAAGAGACCTTGTATAGTTTAAGACAAAACTTTATTAACTATTGGATAAACTGAAAAGCATTATTGAGGATTGTTTTTACAGATTTAGTAAAAGTTTGAGTTTCAGTTTCTCAAGGAATTGTGTAAGCGAATTCTTGATTAGTTAGATTCATTTTGTCTAACACTATATATAAGATTGTAGCTGAAGAACTTGGCGAGGCTATAAATTCAACCATGAGCACATATTTGATTTTCATCCAGAAAGAAGCAAGTCTTAAGGATGCTGCAATAAAAATGGGTGGACATGCTATTAAAAGGCTTCTTGTCGGAAACCATGAAAATCTCGAGGGTATTATTAGCATTACAGATGTTGTTAAGGTTGAAAGGATAGGGGAAGACCCAAGAAGTTATAGTTTTACTTAACGACAGGAATACAAGGACTCAATCAAGTACGTCCTGCTCGATATCACTCCAGATATGCATAAAATAATTAACATACAGCTTTATACATCCTGGATTTTTGTTGTAGAGGGCACAGTTAACACTTGCCTGTTCCTCACTTGTTAGTATAAGCTCTTTTCTGTCTACCAGAATAAATCGGGAGTGGTCGTGTTCAAATTTTAGATATTTAAGGCCAGCTTCCTTAAGAATATGCTCAACACCCTTCACCCTTCCAAGAACTCTCACTTTGACACCTTTTCTCTTTGCCTTGGAAAGAGCAACAATGATAGATTTCTCAATTATAGGCCTTACGCCAAGCACAAGAATTTCCTCTCTTGCACTGCCAATCATTTCAGTGAGTTTATCCTTAATATTTTTTGTTCCCTTAACCATCCATATAAATTCCTCAAAGGAAGACTGTTTTGTGGAAGTCTCATATATTGGAGTAAGTATATTAATAAGTTCTTCAATAACGTTTGCCCTGACATCAAGCTCCTTTGACAGAACCTCTCTTGGATGAACAGCTCTGTATAACTTCGGTCTACCTGGCTGCACAACAACATAACCTTTTTTCTCCAGAGACTCCAAAATGTCATACTCCCTTGAATATGGTATGCCAGCAAATTCTCTTATCTCCTTCACAGTCGATATGCCCGTATTTACAAGAGCAAGATATGTCTTGGATTCGTATTCAGTTAAATTCAACAGCCTGAGATTATCAGAAAGTCTCTCTTCAATCATTATTAAAAAGGTTATATACTCTACTATTTAACTTTTACTCAAAACAAAGTGAAAAATAGAAAAGTTTATATACTTTATTATTTAACTTGAAACAAAGTAAAGGAGGCAAGATATATGGAAGCTGACGAAGTACTTGATACAAGTGGTCTTGTGTGCCCAATGCCTATATTGAAAACAAAGCAGAGTATTAAAAACCTTGAACCTGGGACAGTGCTTAAGGTAATAGCAACAGACAAAGGTTCAAAAGGTGATATTCCAGCTTTTGTAAGACAGAGTAAAAATGAACTATTGGGAATGGAAGATGATGACGGTAAGTATATATTCTTTATAAAAAAGAAATAAAACATCTAAATATAAAAGAGGTGATTTAAATGGCGGAAGAGGAAGAAAAGAAAAAGAAAATATGTATCATTATGACAAAAGGTACTCTTGATGCAGCATATCCCCCACTGATTCTTGCAAGTACTGCAGCAAGTATGGACTGGGATGCTAGTATATTCTTTACATTCTACGGACTTGATGTAATAAACAAGAAAAAATACAAAAATCTCAAAGTAGCCCCTATAGCAAATCCAGCAATGCCTATGCCTGTACCAAATATAATCGGTATGCTACCTGGCATGACTAGTATGGCAACTATGATGATGAAGAATATGATGAAAAAAGCCAATGTCCCAGATATTGAAGAATTTATAAAGATGTGCAAAGAGATGGGAGTAAAATTATATGGCTGTCAGATGACTCTGGATGTGATGGGTATAAAGGAAGAAGATCTCATTCCGACGGAGGCATGTATTGGAGCCGCTGCATTCCTTGATATAGCCAGTGATGCAGATGTTACCCTCCTCGTATAACTCCCCTTTTTTATAAGTTTGAGTGGAACCTCCACTCTTTTTAGAGAGAAACTAAAGCAAAAGACATATATATCCAGAGAAGCAACCTAAGTATATAGAGTGGGAGTACTCTAAATTCATGCCGTGAAGATTGGACTTTTACTTGGATATATTTCCCTTAGCAAGTCTGGTCGTGAAAGCAGGGAATCCATAGCTGTTTATAGATGGGTAGTTCAACAGGAGAGGTATTATGGAACAAATTCCAGAAAAAACAGTACATACAATATGCAGCCTCTGCAATTACGCAAAGCTTGACGAGATTAAAAGAGTGGATGCAGAAGAGTTCAGTAAGGAGATTAAAAAAAGAGGAAAAGCAGGTTTTTCTGGTGTACTCAGATTAAATTTCAGAAAGGATGAGATGTTAAATTCCTGTTACATAATCTTCATGAGCGGTGATATCATATTCGCTATGAAGGAAGTGGTCTCTTCCACAGAAGGCTCAACTTTCTATAAAATTCCAGAAACTGAATTGTGTGGAGGCGCTCTTGAAATCATAGAAATTGAAAAAGATGCTTTAAAAAAAGTGGCAGATAAGATTCCTAAAAATACAGTGACTTCAGAAAGTGTAACAACCCCTGAAAGGAGTACAGTAACTGAAGAGCCTAAAGATGTAATTTCTTCCGAGCAGGAGAAGTTATCCAGTGATATGCTTAAATTCAAAGAGAGAATACAGCATGATGCCGAGGAATCAGCAGATAGAATCATCGAAGATATGAAACCAACGATTAACAAGGAAGAATTGAGAGCAGTTAAGCTCTCCAAACCGAAATGCAAAAAGATTCTTGGTATAATAGAGAGTGAACTCGGGGAAATTCTCGGGGAAATAAAGGCAAAAAATCTTATAAAACTTAGACTAACAGAAATGAAATTCAACGATGGAAAGGCAACCTGCGCTATAGTAACTGATATGATTGAATACTTAAGAAAAACAGTCCTGAAAAATAAACTCGGCAAGGCTAAAGCTGATGGAATAGCAGATAAGATACTCTGGAAAGTTGCAGAAGCAATAGACGAATAGCTGGAATAGCTGACATGTCCAGAGTCTGACATACTCCCACGACTAAAGTCGTGGGCTTTCTGCCTAAAATATCGTAAGGGGAATAATGCAGAACAGGCAACTCTTTTTAAGCGATTTAGTTGTTCTTTACTAAAAATTATTGATAGTATAATTATAATTTCTGCAAAAAAATAAAGCCAGGGATGAGATTCGAACTCATGTAAAGTGGATCTGCAATCCACTGCCTCGCCTCTAGACTACCCTGGCTTGATGATATACTCCTCTCCTACTTTGACTTCATCAAATATATCTATTATGCATGTATAGTTGTTATTCTCTGCCTGTGTTCCTAGTCTTTTCAGAGCTTGTTAACAAAGTAGAAGAACTCATAGAGCCCAAGTTTATCATCGTATAGGATTAGCTTATGATTCATGATAATCTGGGCAAGGAAACCCACCTCTTCATAGGTGGAAGGAATTGCCCTACCTCCATTTTAAAATTATAACAATGATTTTTAATCCTATCTAAACCAGCAGGTATTTCAACCTGCTCACTGTTCCCGG
>QIGD01000064.1 GCA_003229935.1 Methanobacteriota archaeon
ATAATCATAATCTTTAAACCAAGTTGCATAACCCAATCTACGAAAACAAGGATTGAAACTGGACTATTTTTTCATCATAATCATAATCTTTAAACCCAGTTGCATAACCCAATCTACGAAAACAAGGATTGAAACACGAAATAGGGGGTATATAAAGGTGAATAAAAGAAAACGCCATCCACCTTAATACAGAATATTTTTTTGTTCTGGTAGCTACCAGAAACTAAAATTTGTTAAAAGTTGCCGATAAAGGTCCTTTCACTTCAGTGTATACTTCCTGCTCATCTTCACTTTTCAATATCTTCAGGAGGTCCATCCGCTTTTCCTCTGGAAGCCTGATATATCCTCCATTCTCCTCTTTCTCTTTTCCCCACACTGGATGTGGAGTATCTTTAAAGAAGAAGAGCATATTTTTAATCTGAGACGGTTGGCATAGAAATGTATATGTCTTGCTCAATTTAGAGTTATATAAGATGCCAGGTGTTATACTGTCTTTCCAGCCATACTCTTTCGTTAGAGTGTCGGTTATTTTCTCAATATCCCCCTCATATCTTTTATATAAACCAAATAAGATAACACCAATCTTTTCCAGTTTTTTCATGTCTGTATTTTCGTTTTTATGTGATATTATATAAAAAATCTTTTTTAGATTGTTGTAGCTTTTCATATCACACCCCATTTTTACGGCGAGTACTGTCCCAGAATAATATTATACCCACTCTTGCAGCGATATCCGCTTTAACATCTTTGCTCACACCTTTCGGTAAGGCATTTTCAGCCACCTGACAACCTTCCTTCAGGTAGTTTTCTATCTCCTGTTTCTTTGTCTGTACACCTATATGCAGGACTTCGATAAGTGCAGAGGCCTGCTTCTTAGTAAGGTATTCTATCTCTTCTACACCAGATAGAGTTAAGAGCTTTATAGCGTGGTCCACATCGAAGTTTTTTAACAGCTTTGAGATATATTCCTCTTGCCTTGGAGTTATTCCTTTATTTTCACCCATCTCAATCACAACCTTATTCAAAAACTCGCAAACCCTTTGACAGCCTCTTCCAGCACTTTTACTCTGTTTCTCTGCTGGGATTTCAGGGTTTTAACTTCCTTGTAGTCTGTCTTCGATTCTGACCTGATAGCCTCAATCACAGCTTTGGGTTTTGAAAGGTCTGGATTTAAACCCAAAGTCTCGGCGAGATGTTCAGCGGCTTCGAGTGTTGCTTCCAGCCTTTGAATTTTGTTTTTCGTAGGTGTTTTAGCGGTTGACGCCATCTCTTCGGCGAGCGTGTTAATCTTTTTGACTGTCTTTTTTAGCTTCTTCTCAACGGATTCCCTGGCTGATATAATCATCTCTTTTTCGCGTTCTTTAATCTCTCTGTTTAGCTGTTCTATTGCCTTTCTTTCTTTCAAGCTCATATTTTCCATCAAGGCATCATATTCCTTTTCAGCGAACATCTGAAACAGCTCATGTCCCATGTGGAATTCTTCCAGCTTTATATTCACTCTGGAGGATATCTCAGGAAAATCAATATTCTGAGAAAGACCCTGTAACTTCATATATTCCTGGACAACTCTGATATATTCCGTATCAAACCGGGCACTTTTTTTCACATCATTTGGGATGGTACCGTTTTGAATAAAGTCTTTGAGCTGCTGTTCATATGTTACATACTCTGTCCTGATTTTCTGAGTCCACTGATAGACATCTATCACCCTGTCAGGAGGGATAACATAGATGAAAGAGTTTTCCTCCACAGGAATGGGTATGCTAAATTCTTTCAGTTCTCTGTAAAATTTGGTGGAGAGGCTTCCCAGCTTGTTTAGAAAATACCCTGTCACCTGAGCTATGTTTTTATTGCCCAATCTGACGTTTTTGAACACTTCGGGTAGACTCTTCATTAATAAAGTCTTGCTGGGCAATCTTGATTTAATCACAGCACCGTTCTTCAGCAATGCTGTAGCGGGATTTTCATTCATTTATCTCACCTTCTTTTTATAAATTTATAATTTCTTTCTGGTAGCTACCAGAAAGTAAAAGGAAGTATTTAAACCACAATTTCTTCAAGAGCTTCCTCTGAAAAACCCTGCCCTGCTTCGATTACATACACTGTAAAACCCCTGTCTACGAGGCTTTGCGGAATCGCCGGCAGGTTCCCCTCTTTGTCTCTTCCGGTAATCAGGAAAACCACCAGTTTTCCCTTATTGCCAATCTCATCAAGCAGGGGTATTGCAACATTGAGGTCTTCCAACTCGCCGTCAGTTATGAGGAAAGTGGTTACCGCGTGGGGCTTGTAGTTGATCTGGGTTAACGCCCAGGAAGCAGGACCCTGGAGATTGGTACTGCCCCGGGGTTCCATCTTGATTATCTGGTTTATTACACTATGATATTCGGTGAAAGTCATGGGGACACACCATTTTATGTTTGTGGAGAACCCTATGGCGCCGATTTCATCACCGTTCCGTCTTGCAGTTTCCGTAATGCAGAAGGCTGCCTCTCTGATGGTGTCGATAATTCTTTTAGCTTCTTTCCTCTTATCAACGTGTGTGACGATTGTGCTCATGCTGTTATCCAGGATAAGCATTACACTGCCTGACCCTCCTGACCCTGAAAGGGAACCCCTACCTTTCTTGAGTGTTGTCACCCCTGGAATCACCACACTGTACCTCTGGATTGTGTCCACAAGGTCGAGTCTGGCAGGGTCGTCGCCCACTCTCCATATCTCCACCTCTTCCGATGCGTTCGGCCTGCTACCTCTGCTCTCCGTTACTTCGACATATCTGTCCATTAGCTTCAGGTACTGCTGGACTTCATAGAGCCGGGTTTTTCTTTCACCTTCAATATCAGCTTCCTGCAGTTCCCTTGCCAGCTCTGTCAAATCTATTTCTGCCAGATTTATTGATTCTATATTTGGGAGTTCCACTGGGTTTGTCATATCTGTCAGAGTTGGCTTTTTTCCTGATGGACTATCTCCTGAAGGGTTGTTTTCCAGTGGACTACCAGAACCACCATATCCTCCATATTTATCCTTATTCTTACTTGTAAAGAGAGATTTTAGAATTTTAGCTATCTGCCTGAGCCTTGTGTAGAAATTACGGCTATCTCTGAAAAGCAGATTATACAGCTGGTTTGCCGTGGTCGAGTTGCTTTTCCTCCCCAGTAAAATATCTCCCATGTTTCCAAGGAGTTTCATACGGGAGTCAGGGGATTCAAGATACTGCCGGGTGTAATACTCCATATACAGCCTGTAAACTTTCGGGTGCTCCAGGAGGTTTCTGCCATCCACCATGAGGTCGTATACAATATTTAAAAATGAGGGTATGTCCTCAATTCCCTCCAGTCTGGCAACCTCTTTAGCTGCCATTCCTCTTTCAATGGTGGAGGGAGCGTAAGGTACCACCCTGTGTCCCACCTCATGTCTGGATTGTGCCTCGAAGAAGTCCCTGCCTTTTTTCGCATCTGAAAGTGGTATGTTCACCATACCCCATGTAAATGAGGCAGTGTGGGCAGGGTGCGTGGTTAATTCGAGTAGCACACCTTCATCTTTGAGAACTTCGTAAAACACAGTTTCCGGATTAAAATCAGTCATGTTGAGATGCCTCCCAGACTATTTCCGTGAAAATGTCACTGGAGTTTTTCCCAAACCATGCTTGATAAGCCCCAAAGATAGCAACGTCCTTGTTGCCCAGCTCTTTAAGTTCCTCTCTGGCTTTCTTTTTACCCTTGAGCGCTTCAGAAAACAGTTCTGCAGCTTCTCTCCAGAGACGTTGTTTCATATTCATTGCCTTGAAGAAGCTCTGTTTTACCCACTCGTTCTCGTTTCCATACTGATTCTTGAACTGTGGAAATAGCTGGATTCGGTGAGGTATTGCAAGAGCAAATGCCCTCAGCACGTCTTCATGCTGAACTTCCGAATTACCTTTGAGATAAGCAACAGCCTTTGCTATTTTAGAGGTTGATTTTGATACCCTGAAAGCCGGGACCTGTTTCACCTGACTGCATACTTCACCTTTATAATTACACTGCACACACTTCTGGTGGACATGGTTAGGGTCCATGGTACTCCTATCGAAGTACCTGCACTTGGTAAGCATCGCTCTCAGCAGAGTTATGAAGAACATCTCTGAAGGGGGCACCTGAATTTTGTCTACCGTCTCCCACACCTTCTGCATCTGCTTGACGGTCATCACTTTCTTCATGTTTTCTACAAGGTCATCCGAAAAGCTGGACATTTCGTAGAGTAGTTCAAATTCCTGTTTCATGTTGAGAGCAGGAACTGTCAGGGAAACATCCATTCTATCCAGGAGGGCATCACTTACCTGGGTGCTTGTGGCATCTATCGGATTCATATCAAAAAAGTTTATACCGTTAGGTGCCTTGAATATCTGCCCTCTCCATGACTTCTGGCGCTCTTCAAGGAGTTCAAGTAATTCGTTTTGCACAGCTGGCGGGGCACGATTAAGCTCATTAAATAACCTTGCCCTTGCCTGAAGTAGAGGTCTGGGTGAGATTTCTTCTATGCCCTTTGACAGTTTTCCAAGATTCAGGTAGAAGAACACATCGAAGGGTGTGACATTCTGAGAGAAACTGACTTTCTCGAAGCTGTCACCGAAGAAAGCCTTGGATATCATTCTTATCAATGTTGTTTTACCTGTTCCGGGCACGCCTATCAACAGCATGTTGAAATTGGGTATCATGATACTTGCTGATACTGCGTTCTGCACTGTTGGCGTAGCCTTGTACTGATTGAATATTTCATCGAGTCCCTTAAGGAGCTTGTTCCTTAAATTAACCATTCTACTCACCTCCCGTTATTTTGTTAAGTATTCCGGGAAAGGAAGAAACAAGCACAGCTGCTATGTGTTTGCAACCACTCTCTTCATTCCTTCCGTGTATTGCAAAGTCGATGCATGTACATGTTGCACGGACTTCCTCCTGTAGCGATATGGCAAGCTTCACTGAGTAGCTCCCCACATTATATTCACCTCTCCTCATCATATCATTCCATTTTACAGAGGAAGTTGAATATTCCCGCCCTCTTTCGATTTTCTTCAAAGGGATGGATTTTATAGGTATTAACCCCTCTTCAAAAGGGTCTTTTTCTTCTGGAAAGGCAATAGATATAGATTCTTCCTGGGAAAAACCTGTTACTGCCTGTAAGATTATGTCATCTAATCTGGACATATTTTCACCTTCTTTTTTGGTAGATACCAGAAAGGGTTGTTAGCCCTATATATAGGTGCATTAAAAACCGGGTTCTCTTTTCTTCAAGAGAACTAAATATTCTGGCAAGGAAATACTGGTTCAGACGGAAAAGAAACAGTGTCTTCAAACATTATCATTGCCTTGTATCTTACTTCGATTTGTGGAGAATCTTTCTCTCCTGTAAGATATTTTCTGACTTCCTCTTCAGCCTTATCGCCATGGAAGTCGTCTGGAATTGGTCTTACCCAGAAGCAAAGTATATCTCCTGTTTTTCTATCTTTCACTTCTATTTCCCACAATTCACCCATATGAACTACCTCCTTTCCACTTTATACGGTAAAATATTTTCTTTTGTTACATCCTTTATGAAATCCCTGTAATTATCACCTAAATTCTCATAGAACTGAGGGTCGTTGTCCCAGTCTGAAGCGTCTTTAGATTGGAGTTTATCTTTAATCTCCTCAAGATTTTCAGGGTCATCTACTTCAAGCGAATATTCCACATAAAATTTCACTGGTAAAAGAACACATATTTTTGTCATTTTAATCCCTCACAATTTGATAGCAGGTTTCAAACCTTTCACGCTTTTCTTCCATATCCAGCCATTCAGTTCATTCATAAGCTGTTTTTCGTAGTCAGTAAGATTTTTTACTTTTAGCAGGTCTGAAGGCACTTCTATCTCTATTCGTTTCATAGTTTTCTGAAAAAGGTAAAGGTAAATGTTGACGTATTCTTGTAATAGAGGTGTTGCCATGCTGGAGCTGGAAAGGTATGCCAACACCTCAGCGTCTGTTGCCTCGTCAGGATTACCCTTCAGAATTTGCTCGGCACGTTCTATCGAAATCTGTTTTTTCAGTTTGTATGGAATTTCCATCCATCCCGGGTGGAGGACAATTGGTCTGTTAAAATTTATCAAAACTTTCTTAGCTTTAGCTGGCATATAATCCACTCTCCTCTTCAGAAGTTCAGGTGAATACACTGTCTTTTAGTTGCTTTGAGGAGCCTTACATGAACGTATAATTCTTTCTTATAATCATGTGTTCGACTCTTGTCAGGTACACCCTTGCTGAATATTTAGAATCAGTGCCTGTAGATGTCTTTTCATACAACTCTTCATCAAGGGGTGGTGCATTCACGTTATTAGCCTTCAGATATTTTTGGATTCTGGATTTGATATAGAAGGCTTGAACAGCACAGGTTTTTACATATAGTCGGTATTCTCTGTCACTGTCCCATGACACTCCAAAAACGTTGTCACCTACAGCGTAGTGCAGCCCTGTGACCAGATAGTTACCTCTTTTATCTATGAAAAGGTTACCGCTTTCCAATAGCCTGTCTGCCATTTTACCCGGGTCTTCGTAGGAGTAATAGTGCTGCCAGCATGTTATGAAGTACTTTGCAACTGCTCTGGTCTCCTTGTCTTTGACTCTATTATACCCTCTTGCTAATTTGTACAGTTTTTTCCCGAGTTTTGCCTCCAGCTCGGCGACTCTGTCAAATTCCGGATATTGATTATTGAAAGTGTAGCAGTACAGTGATGACAGCAGGCTTTTGAGTTTCATGAGTTCTCTGTAGTCCTCAATAGTATTGACTTTAGCCTTATTTACAGCCATTTCAATCTCATCTAAAACTTTGAGAGATTTATCGTGATTGCTACGATATTCATACCGGCCATTTTAGCTGACATCATGTTGGCAAAGCTGGTAATTTCTCCTATAGGTTTTTCTGTATCAATCATATCTATCACCTTTCTCCCTTTCTGAGCACTCTGTCAGGTTCTGCGGTGCT
>QIGD01000065.1 GCA_003229935.1 Methanobacteriota archaeon
GGAGCAAGATATTTGCCGAGAACGCTGATATCCAGCTGACCCTGATACTCGCATACTATGGAATCAAACGGACATTCAACACGGTCATGGATGTGTACTTGAGTCAGGCACTAGATCCCCATGTCAACAGAGACCACTTAATGGACCAATAGAGGGCTTAACCGATGACGTATGGAGTTCCATTATACTCCTGCAAGCTGGTTTAATGTAGCTGAAATTGAGGTTGGTGTGATAGATATAGAGTGTATCAGAGAAAGGATTGGGGATAAAAAATATTGCGTAGAGAGGCTAGAGCATGGATGAACAGAAGGAACAAACAAAAAAAAAAGATTGACTGGAAGTTCACAAAGCAAAAAGCTGACGAAAAACTATCCAAACATTATATATAAAAAAAGTAAATTGTCAGAGTACTGGTATGTCGTCGTCAATGCTGACTATTAGGACGCGCAGATATTCTCCAGTCTCTGATTTCTTTAATCCGTTTTAATATCACACCTTAGATATCCTGAACCAGGGCTTTGGGAATTGACGATTCCTTACCAGAACTTCCACCAAGGCTTTTTATTGGACATTCCCATGGTCTTGGGCATCTCCATATCTTCGTGGTGCATGCCCTTCATTTTATCCTTTGCATCTGGTACATCAGGTGGGCTACTATCTCCACTTCCACATCCACATCCCATTATATCCACACTCCATTATAATATTTTATCTTTAGCATATCTTATGTTATATACTGTAGGATTTATATACTTTATTCTTTACAACATGGAAAATAAAAAGTTAAATCTTTTATCCATCATAAGATATAATAAATAAGTACCATCTTTAACAAAATAGCTTTTTCCTAGTTTATGTAGTTTTTGCGTTGGTACTGGTGAGCTACGTTTTTTGTGCAGCTTTTGAAAAAAGTGCAGACCTTGTAAAGAAAATAAAAGGAGTGAAAAAAGCATCTATTAGTGAGACAGTAGAGAAAATCAAAGAAGGTGTAGTAGTAGTAGTGTGGGAAATATCTCATGAACCTTATGTAGTATTGGAATTCTCAAAAGAGGTTTTCCACATTTTTATTCTGGGATAGTTCACTTACAACTAGCAGGGTCTTGTGCACCACAGGTCTGAGCCTATCCTTTATTTTCACCTGTTTTGTTTTTGGTAATTTGTCGAAATCTTTGAAATGCTGCATAAAGAAGACTGGAATCTCCCTTCTTTTTATGTCCTTGCGGCACAGTCGCATTTTCTAGTGATAGGTGAATAGAAATACCCCTCTTCTTTAAAGCTTTATTAGTTCTGGAAGAAGGGTATTTTTGGTGATTAATAGATGGTATTTATCAACTGCACACTGCTTAATTTTCTGCATCAAGGCGAGCTGCTTTCCACCTTTAGCAGGTATGTAAACGACTTTGAATACACCTTCGATGGTAGTGACTCCTTTCTGCCTAGGATGTGGAGCCATGATGACTTACAATGGCTACAACACCTACACCAAGAAAGGGTTGGGCAGCGTTAAGATAGGCAAAGTACCTTTGCCCGCAGTGTAGTAAGTCACTGGAAGAAGACCACTGCTTCTAGGAGGAGCTTAAAGCGGAGTTCTTCGGTAAGAACCTGATACATCAACTCTGCTTGCTGCACCTGAATAAACGCATAGTGCAAGACTTCCCAAGGAAACCAAACATTGAACAGCTCATGACCATGTACCAACTACTGAACATCTTCTACAACCGTGAGCAAGAGCTCGAGGTGCTTGAGGCGATGGCGAAAGAGGGGCGGGAGATAAAGCAGGGAAATATAAAGGAATACAGGGCATGGCTAACTAAAGCCAGAAATATTTTCAGGGCTTGATAGTGAAGATAGACTCCTTCGACACGAAAGTCCAGAAACGCCTTAAAAAAATCGAGAAGAACTGGGACAGGTATACCGCCTTCTACTTCGTGAAGGGAGCACCGGCAACCAACAATCCCATAGAGAACTTACTACTCCACAAGCCTGAAAACCCACAGGAAGAAACAGTTCAGAAGTGATGTGGGCATCGAGAACCAGATGAAGCTTTCACAAATAAAAAGGGTAGGGATGTTGAAGGGGTGCGGAAGGACGCTGATTGAGGTGTTTTCAAGATTCAGACCTTTTCTGGCATCAGAATGAAGAATCAGTTGAGAACCAATCCACGGAAAAACAGATATAAAACCTAGCCATGGCTATCGAATTTATGTGTTTTCCGAGGGGAGAAATGAGGCTTGTGGGAAGAGTGAAATTGAATGTCTGTGAATTTTCAGGAGAAAAGCATGCAGTGGAGGATTCTCAGTGTTTATTCAGCAAGGTCAGAACGAGATTACAGGCAAAAAGTTAAATCTCATTGGGATTTGAGATAGTGCTGCATGAACTAGGAAAAAACTATTTTGTTAAATATGGGACTTATTCATTATATCTTATGATAGGAAAAAGATTTAACTTTTTATTTTCCATCTTGTAAAGAATAAATTATATAAATTCTACAGCATATGATATATAACACATACAGTATATAACATACAATCTACTAAAGGTCAATCACCCACGACTAAAGTCGTGGGCTTGTCTCGTGAGAGACAAGGATGAAATAGTATAATGGAGTGTGGTAAGATGAATGAAAATAATAGTGTAGAGGAAAAAGAAGATAGAATTTTAGGGGAAAAGGAAGAGGTTATATATGACCCTACAGACCCGTGGCTTTTTACCTCTAAATCAGCTAAGGACTCATATAGACGGAATGGGAAACTGGATGAACTCGAGCAGGACATCCGCAGTTCGGTGATGGGTGGCAGACAGTGGATGCCTGACGATATAGGGTATTTGAGAGAGATCAAGAGGTTAGTGGATGATGGGACAGTTGAAGAAGAAGCTTCAAGATGGGCGGTTAGTCCCTTTCCTCCAGTATATAAAGCTATTCGTTCTGGAGAGATGACGATAGGCGGCCTAATACACAGGTTCAAAAAAGGTGAAGAGCTTGTCTTTCAGTGCAGAATGCATCGGGAAACGAAGGGATTACCTGGACCTGTTCTCATAAGTGAATTTACTCCTGCGAAAAGAGACCGATATTGCGGAGATATGGCAGGCATGGGGGAAATGGGTGAGCAGAAATAGACGCGTGTGATTCGGAAAATGTTGCCTGATCAACATTGTCTTCTTTTTGTCCATGAAGGTAGGAGGTAGATGGCAGTGGCTGGTTGAGCTGGCTGTTGCAGGGAGAACATCGTGGAGGTCCTTGCACCTGTTTTACGTTCTCCCTGCCTACAAGCTCGGAGGACTCGGCTATAAGGTACAGCGCTTTATACAGTACATATAGTCTAGTAAGCATGCAATGGAAGCCCATAAAAGCCGTTACAAGATGGTCGGATCCATAATTCTATATATTCTCCAAATTCTATATTGATCTACATATACCAGTCAAGAATGTTCAAGATGTGGACTGATAGGCAGCAGGAATGGCAAAGTGTTTAAGTGTCCCCATTGTGGCCACGTTGACCATGCTAACGTAAATGCTGCGTTCAATATAACATTGCGTCAAGGCATAGGTCAATCTATTGCAGATAGAGATGTAACAGAAGGGACACTGATATCCCTAAAGAGGCAACTCTATGGACGATTAGAACTCAACGAATTTAGTCGTTGGAGTATGTCAGATGAGCACTCCTCGCTTTCGCAAGGGATATTATTGCCAAAAACAGATAAAGTTTTCTTAATTCCGAACTTTGTGATAACTTTCTATATCCATTGGTCTGGTGAATGCCCATTTGACTGCTTCGCTGAGAGCAGGATGAATATGCATGGCTTCGAGCATGGTATGGGAACCAGCTCTGGCATACATGAGATTTACAACTTCCTGAATTAAAATAGAGGCATTTTTTCCAGCTATATGAGCCCCGAGAATTGTTCCATCTTTTTTCAATATAATTTTTACAAAACCCTTTTCATTCATGGCAATTCCCTTACCGGTATTCATGTATCTTTCATAACCTATTAGGATATTATTTTTGCCATATTTATCTATAGCTTCCTTTTCCTTCAAACCAACGGATGCGATTTCAGGCTCTGTAAATACTGCATAAGGCACAATATCATAGCTCATCTTCTCCATCTTCCCCAGAACCGCATTATAGAAAACAACCTTCGCTTCTTGATTTGCAACATTTTTCAACATGAATTTTCCGTTGGCGTCCCCGAGAGCATAAACCCCAGGTTGAGATGTTTCAAGATATTCATTAACAAGAATCCATCCTCTGCGGTCTGTTTTTATGCCACCCTTCTCAGGCTCTAGGATGTCTGAGTTTGAAGCTCTTCCAGCAGCAAGAAGGATCTCTTTTGCCTCCACTACTATTGTTCTGTTTCTAGAATCTCTTGTAATTATCTTTTTTGTATCTCCTTCTTTTTTAATTTCTACTACTCTCAGGGAAGTATACAATTCTGCAAATTTTCTCAACTCACTTTCAACAGCCTGTGATAGCTCGGGCTCTTCATTTGCAAGAATTCTGGGAAGCATTTCAATTACCTTAACCTTGCTGCCCAGCTTTGCAAAGAAGTTCCCATATTCGACTGCTATATATCCTCCACCTATTACTGCAAGACTTTCAGGCAGATTTTTAAGCTGTAAGAGAGTGTCGCTTGTAAAATAACCTGTTTTTTCGAGACCCTTTATCTTCGGTATCAGTGGGCGTGAACCTGAGCATATAAAAATTTTCTCAGCTTTTATTTCTTCTCCATTCACCACAAGAGTATAAGGTGCTATAAATCTTGCTTCTGCCCTGTAGTAATCTATATTTGGGTGAGATTTTAGCCCCCCCTCTATCTTTCCTATGTCTTTTCTTATAATCGTCCTCATTCTATTCATTATCTTCTGGAAGTTTATATTTTTTATATTCAAATCAATTCCAAACTCTTTTGCCTTCCATATATCTGAAAGAAGCTCAACAGGATAAAAAAGTATTTTTGAGGGTATACAACCTTTTGTCAGACATATCCCACCGGGTTTATCTTTGTCGATAACAGCAACTCTTGCATCAGCATTTCTTGCAATATAACCATTAAGAATATTCATAACAGAACCTGTCCCAATGGCTATTAAATCATATTCTTTCATACCATCCCTCGCAATTATTCCCTCAAATTATAATTATTATGCAGCCTTTGAATTTAAGGTTTGTTATCTATGGGCTTCTGGAAGTTTCTGTATTTACTGCTCCTCTTTTCCGGGTAATTGTTAATCTGTCCTGCTCATGGAAGTTTCACTTATTGCCTTCAGAGCCTCCTCTGCTCTTTTTCTGACAGGAACCATATCATGAATGCTGACATGCTCGAGAATTGAGATTGCCTTTCTGCT
This sequence comes from Methanobacteriota archaeon, assembly GCA_003229935.1. GTDB lineage: Archaea > Hydrothermarchaeota > Hydrothermarchaeia > Hydrothermarchaeales > BMS3B > BMS3B. Next base: position 5,351 of record QIGD01000065.1, read on the forward strand.
ACCAATCTTACCGAGGGCTTCTGCAGCAGCAGCCCTTACAAATATGTCAGGGTCAGAGTCAAGTGATTCAATTAACGCTGCTACAGCTACTTTTTCTTTCTTTTCCCCCAGCATCCAGGCAACTTCCTTTCTTTTCTGAGGCCTGGGATGTGTTTTGAGAGAATATATCAATTTTTCCATATAGGTATTACTACCTTCCATTTTATCACCATGTAATTCAAAAGCAGAAGTCATCAAATCTGGGCAAAGATACCTACCTCCTTCAGGGGTGGGCGGAATTGCCCTATTTCACCTATTTTAAAATTGTATTCCTTTCCCATATTTTACCAACTCAACTTTCTTAACTCTACTTGACAAGTTTTCACTTTGAGATATAAAAACCTGCCTGAGATATAGAAACCTGCCGTTATTTTTCAATGGTTGTCCCTATTTTCCCCGTTAGGTTGTCATTTCCCAGTTTGGGAATACGCTTTGAGTCTCAGCTATTTCCTCGTAGATAGCAGTTTTCCCCCTATTCCCAGACAGGTCGGCAAGCCTTTCCACCAGCTCCTCCTTGGAGCTTGCAGAATCAAAGATGTTTTGAAGGGAAATGAGCATCTCGATGAAGTATACCAGCTTGGTCTCGTCAAGGATATCTCCTATTTTCATCTCCTTCATAACAGTCTTAAAATCCTTACCGGTCACCTTTGTGATAATGACAATAGTTCAGGCGAGAAAGGAGAGTTACATGAACCGTTCAATGGCCTTTTTATCCATCATCTGGTATTCCTTGAAGCCAAACTTCTGATTTGCCTCACGGTGTGCTAGTTCGATACTCCAGTGATTCCCATAGGTCTCAAGGACTTCTTCCATTTTCAAGCCAATGTCAGTGCTTATATAAAAATTCGGTTTTTTGTCCTTTCCCTTTCTGGAGATAACGAGTTTGACATCTCAGAGACTAGGAATCTTCACTATCTGCTCACATGCAAGGTAGACCTTCTCTTTCCTTCGAACCTTGATTTTGATCTTGTGGTACTCCACAGTATCCACCAGTTCAGAGACGTTTACATCTCCATCGATTTTCTTGTTGCTTTTTAGCTGGCAGACCACTTAGTGTCCTAACTCAAGGGTGTCTGGAATCATTTCTGAGGAGTACCACCAGCTGTCGAAGATGATAGATATAAAGTTTCACACCTTCGGGCACATGGAGTGGTTCTATCAAGTCAATGTAGGCTATCTCTGGTTTTGTGTGGAACACCTCACCCTCCATGACTTCGGCAGTCTCTTCTTTCAGGTACATCCTGGCCTTGTGAGGTATATATCATCATCAACCTGTAGACAGGTGACAAAGTTGTTGCCGTTTATATATCTGCCTTTGGCGTGGTCAAAGAACTTATCCACACCATCTGTTTTGTTTCCCTTTTTTTCCACATAGGTGTCATCTATGACCAGAAGAAGCTTGTCCTCACTAGAAAGCCCAGCCTCTTTGAAGAACAGGTCTGCTTTACACTGGGCTACTGCATCCTCGTCCCCACTTAGCCTCATTGAAAAAGTACTCAGAAGCCGTCCTAGATTTCCCACTGGAAATACTTTTGTGCGACCTTCTCACCATCCTAGACCTTTCTGTTGTGATTATAGCACCGGTAAGCTGGGTAAAAGATTTGTAACTCGGTTTGGTGAATTCATCCCTGAATTCTCCAAACACGGGTTTAAGTTTTACCGGTACTCCTACAACTTTGAACATTAATAGTTAAAGGTTTAACGGTGGTTATATGAAGGTTCGATGAGAGCGTGGGCAAAGTGAAAAATAAACCACAGGAAAAAAGTTGTCAACTAGAGTATAATTATTGAAAATGCTTCCTTCTGGGTCTCTAAGGATGAAAAAAGCTGATTGATTCTGGTGAAGATAGACACCAAGAGAACTTTCACATGGTGTTTTGAATGTGGAGTATACATTAGGAAAGAACTTCAGAAGAGAGTGCGATATAAGTCTGCGAGATGTGAACATTGCAATTAATATCTTAAAAAAGCACCGTAAATGGTGAGGTAGAGAGGCTCGAATTAAAGTTTGTTGTGGGTTATATTCACCGCTGTGTCATAGTGTGAACCTGATATGAAAGCAGGAGAATCGTTTCATTATGTATATATAGTCTAACTCAATTCCTCACAATATCCATAAAATTTCCGAGCTCTAAAATCAAATAGCTTCTCATATCATCTTTGAATTCAAGCCCTAAGGGGAGTATGTCAAGCTCTTTTTTTTTCAGAAGTACAGTGTCTCTTGCCCATGTGTTTTTCCTTTTTTCAACCTCATTCGATAAGAATTCAGAACTCACAATACAGTAAAGTTTTCTGTGTCTGTAGAAAGAGAAAACTACAAGAGGAATCTCCTCATCTTCTGCCTCATACTCAATTTTCTCAAGACTTTCTCTTTTTATTTTTATCATTTCCTTTGATATTGTATATTTTGCGTCAATTCTAAGTTTTAAATTATCTTCTTTTGCTATTATATCCCCTTTAATTGCACTGGATGCCCCACTCACAGGAACCCTGTGTGCTTTAAAGCCGAGATTGATAAAAAAATCTCTAATACGGTACTCAAACTTCTTCCAGCTTTGCATGTTTTTAACTTTAATCACTA
>QIGD01000066.1 GCA_003229935.1 Methanobacteriota archaeon
GATTAAAAATCATTGTTATAATTTTAAAATGGAGGTAGGGCAATTCCTCCCACCTATGAAGAGGTGGGTTTCCTTGCCCAGATTATCATGAACTTTTCACCACCTACTGAGAATGAGTTAGAGTTGATAAGGGAAGGCTCTATGGAATATGGAGCAGACATTCTTAGAGCTATTAGGGAAAGAAGCCTTCTTGTTGCACATGGCAGGAGGGAAGTTTTTCTTGTGTCTGAGGAGGCTGATAAGCTTCTGGGGAATTTAGATGGTGTTTACTGTGCAGGACTCAGCCTCGGAGAAATTAAAGGTAAGAAGTTCAAGCTTGGGCTTGAAGGCGCTTTTCTGATTGCAAGGGAGGCAGCTAACAGGATTGTGGTTAATGATAGGAGTGAGCAGTTATCTTTATATGGTAGGGATATATTTATAAATTCAGTATTACGATATCCTCCTCTTAAGGAAGGCATGAAGTGTCTTATAGTCAACAGGCATGGGGAACCTCTTGCTCTGGGAATTTTCAGAGGTGGAAGGGTATTTGTAGATAATGTAAGAGATAGAGGATGGTATTTAAGAAAAGGCGGATAGGAGTTGATGATATGGTACTTGAAAAAGGTGATTTTGTCAGAATAAGTTATACAGGAAGGATAAGGGACACCGGTGACGTTTTTGATACAACAAGCGAAGAAGTGGCTAAAGAAGCAGGGATTTACAGTGACGAGGCGACATTCAGGTCTGAATCTATTATTATCGGTGCTGGACATGTTATTAAGGGTCTGGATGAAGCTTTAATAGGCCTTGAGGTTGGAGAGAAGAAGGTAATTGAGGTTTCTCCTGAGAAGGCGTATGGAGTTAGAGACCCTAGTATGGTAAAGACCTACCGTCTCAAAGAGTTCAAGAAGCATGGAGTGAAGCCCTATCCGGGTATGGTGGTGGATATTGAGGGAAAGAGAGGCCGGGTTCAGAACGTCAGTGGTGGCAGGGTTGTGGCTGATTTTAATTCTGAGCTTGCCGGTAAGGCTGTTGTTTATGAAATAAATGTAGAGGAAAAGGTGAATAAGCTTGAGGAAAAGATAAGGCTTCTAATGGAACGCTATTTCTCCTACATCGATGGCAATGATAGTGATGTAAAGTGTGAAGGTGAAAAAGCTGTGATTTTTCTGCCAGACGCTGTCAAGCTACACTCGGATGCTTTCATTTCCAAAGAGCTTCTTTCAAATGATATATTTACCACTCTTGGGTTGAAAGAAGTCGAATTCAGGGAGATTTTCAGAAAGAAAGAGGAAGAAGAAGAGGTCAAAGAGAAGGAGGAAGAAATCAAAGAGAAGGAGGAAGAAATCAAAGAGGAAAAAGAGGATTAAGTCCTGGGCCTTAAAGTTACTGCAACAAGCTCAATGCGGAGGGGGCATTTTATTTTTCTATTTACTTCTTCAACAATAACTTTCTCGTTTTTCTCCAAGCCTTCTGGTCTGCATGTTATGTAATTCTCGCATAGCACATTTGTACACTCTATAGGTTCAAAGTTCAGGCTTGCTCTGGGTATAGCCTTCTTTGGCTGAATTGCTGCTTCACTGCTTGCCTCTTCCACCTCAACAACCTTTGCCTTGCCATATATTTTGCATCTGTGCTCAAAGTTGCGTATATCAACAATTATGTACTTTCTACCAGTGACAAGATTTTTAATGCATACATTGTAGAGAGAGCAGTCTTTACATTCGCTGTTTTCATGATAACTGACAAATTTATAATCTTTTTTTGCATGGGCTTCATCTATTAATGTGATAATTTTCTTCATTCAATCACTCCTGTATATCTTGCAGCTTTTTCTGCTTTATCTTTATTAATATTGAGGTGTTCAAGTATGGTATATCGATGTGGTTTTATCTTCTTCGCACTGACAAGGGCATCCACAATCAGCCTGCTATCAATATCAAGCTCCTCTGCAGTTGTTGGAGCGCCTATATTTTTCAGGGCATCTCTTACTTCACGCCAGTCTCCTCCATGGAGGTACATCGCCATTATTGACCCCACAGCGCACTGTTCGCCGTGAAGAGCAGGCTTCTCAGTCAGTATGTCCAGAGCATGACTGAATTTGTGCTCTGAGCCTGAGGCAGGTCTTGATGAGCCTGCAATGCTCATGGCAACTCCACATGAAATAAGAGCCTTTATAACTTTTCTGATAGCAGCTTCTCCTCTTTGAGGTATTTCATTTTCTGCCTGAACAATAATTTCTGCTGCCATTTCTGACATGGCAATAGAATATTCACTTATCTCTTCATCCTTCACCTGTTTGGCGAGCATCCAGTCTTTTACAGAAGTATACTTTGAGATTACATCGCCGCATCCGCTTGCTAATAATCTGTAGGGAGAAGATTTTATTATTTCTGTGTCAGCAACAACAGCAATTGGAGGCTCAGCAGCTCTTGAAGTCACTCCTCTGCTGTTTTTTATTGAAGCTATTGCACTGGCTATGCCGTCATGGCTTGCTGCTGTGGGAATACTCACAAATTCAATACCTACTATTTTCGATGCAAGTTTTGCAACATCTATTACCCTGCCTCCACCAGCAGCAATAATGAAGTCTGCTTTAATCTTTTTTGAAATATCAACTACATTTTTAACATTTTTTTCACTTGCTTCTCCAATCTTCTCAATCTCAACCTCGAAGCTATCATTCATAAGAGAGGCAAGCCTTCCGCCGGCTATCCTGTAGGTTGTCTCACCAGTTACAATGAGAACTTTTTTTCCCAATCTGAGCTCACCGCATACTTCAGGTACTCTTTCAAGCACATTCTTTCCAATGATTACCTCTCTGGGAAGTTTCATCACCTTTGCTCTCATCAAATTATATTTTATTTATTGAAATATAAAGCTTATTAGAAGTATAACTATATTTTCAATATAGTTGAACAATCAAAAAAGAGAAAGAATTAAAATTAAATAAAAGGAAGCTGCTCAAAGCAGCTTGTAGTACTTTTCCAGCTCCCAGTCATGTACCTGAATACTGTATTCATTCCATTCATCCTTCTTGAGAAAAATAAGGCTATCAAATACATGCTCGCCCATTGTATTGCGCATAAGTTCGGAATTTTCAAATTCAGATATTGCCTCTCCGAGATTTGCTGGGAGACTGCCTATTCCAAGCTCTTTCTGCCTTGCTTTTGTCATTTGGAAAATGTTCTCCTCTATAGGGTCTGGGATTTCAAGCTTCTCCTTTATTCCAGTAAGACCTGCGCTTAGCATGGCAGCAAAGGCAAGGTAAGGGTTACATGCTGGGTCAGGTGATCTGAACTCCATTCTTGTGGCTTTTTCCTTTCCTGGCTTGTAGAGTGGAACTCTTACCATAGCGGACCTGTTCCTTCTTGCCCAGGAGACATAGACGGGAGCTTCATAACCCGGGACAAGTCTCTTGTAGGAGTTCACCCACTGGGCGAGAACAAGAGTGATTTCCCTTGCATATTTGAGACACCCTGCTATATACTGTTTTCCGGTATCTGAGAGGTACCATTTGTCGTCAGCATCAAAGAAGGCATTTTTACCGTCTAATGTAAACAGACTCTGGTGGGTATGCATTCCTGAACCGTTCTCTCCGAAAAGTGGCTTGGGCATGAAAGTACCATATAAATCATTCTGGCTTGCTATTGCCTTTACAGCCATCCTGTAAGATAGAGCATTATCAGCCATGGTTAAGGCATCGGTATATCGCAGGTCAATTTCATGCTGACTTGGAGCTACTTCGTGGTGGGAGTACTCTATCTTTATATTCATCGATTCAAGGCCAAATATAATTTGCCTTCTAACATCTTCGGCAGTGTCAAGAGGTAATAAGTCAAAGTATCCGCCTAAATCTGTGACTTCGGGATTTTCCATAGACTTGAATAAAAAGAACTCAAGTTCTGGACCCACATTCATTGTGTAACCCATTTTCTTTGCAGTTTCAACAGTGCGCTTGAGTGTATATCTGGGGTCACCTTCAAACGGTTTTCCTTCAGGGGTGAGAACATCGCACACTATCCTGCCCACCTTTTTATCTTGGGGTCTCCATGGTATCAGTGTAAATGTATCGAGGTCTGGCATGGCTATCATGTCGCTCTCATGAATTGGCGTATAACCAAGAATGGAGCTTCCATCAAAACCCATACCCTCGTCTATTGCTGTTTCCAGCTCTCTTGTAGGTATTGCAAAGCTCTTCAACACTCCCAGAACATCTGTAAACTGAAACTTCACAAAAGCTACATCTTTCTTCTCTACTATGTTAAAAATCTCTTGTTTTTTCTCCTCTAAGCTGCTCATTGAAATACCTCCTGTTAATCTATTTTAACCTGTTTTTTCAGTAGTATTACTAAATATACAACCCTTTATAAAGCTATTTAAGAGGTGTTATGAAATTTTATGAAAATACCGATTTGAGTAATATATGATAACAAGCTTTATATACTTAACATGATAGCTATATCATATGACGCATTGGTCATTTTTAATGTGGCTGATTGGCTGATTATATAGTGGGTGATTATCATGAAAAGGCTTATGGAGCAAATCGGAGAAGTGGTGAAAGGTCGGATAGGGGAGGCAGAATTAAGCCACATTGAGAACGAAATTCGCAAATGTATACTGAGGGGTTTTGCGAGAGAGGGCAGAGCCCCTGCCCCTGAAGAAATCGCGGCAGAGCTGGCTCTGCCAATTGACACAGTCAGTAAAACCATAGAAAAGCTTGGAAATGCCGACATTCTGCTGAGTAAAGGAGGTCAGATTATATCTGTGTATCCTTTTTCAGCTGTTGAGACGCGTCACAGGGTGATTTTTGAGGATGGGCATGAGGTCTATGCTCTCTGCGCCACCGACGCTCTTGGGATTCACTTCATGCTGGGTGAGGATATAACAATACTCTCAAGATGCCCGGAATGCGAAGATGAGATTAAAATTGCAGTCATGGAGGGCAGGATAACCTCCGCAACCCCTGAAGGTGCTGTTGAATTCGTTGGTGATAGGGAGAGATGCGGATGCACAGCGAAAACCATGTGCCCTTTCATCAACTTCTTCTGCTCTCAGGAGCATCTGGAGGCATGGAGATTGAAAAATTTAGAATACAGAGATGGGGAGATTTATTCACTAAATGAAGCTTTGGAACACGGTAGAGCTATATTTGGAGATTTTGTGAAATAATGGCGAAAGTTTTATATAATTTATATGACAGTATAATCATATGATGTATGAATCATTTAAACTCTTCGCAGGCGTACTATCCAACCGCACCCGCTTCGACATAGTTATGCTGCTCATGAAAAAGGAGATGAGCGTTCTTGAGTTGTGCAGTGAGAGCGCTTATGAGCAGAGCAGGGTATCCCACAACCTCAAGTGCCTCCTCAACTGCGGTTTTGTTGATGTAGAACAGCATGGCAGGAGGCATGTGTACAGCCTTAACCATGAAATGAAGGATTTAATATCAGAAATTGAAAACCATATCCAGCTTTATGAAGCAAGACTGAGAAAGTGCGATATTCTGAGGGAGGAGACCTGATACTGTTGAGCCTGTGGTACTATATGAGAGAGGATGAGTGAGAAGTGTAATATCGAAAAGGAGGTAAAAAAATGACATTTGAAACAGAAGATATGTCTGAAAAGGTTTGTAAAAGGTGTGAAACCGAGGGTATGAAAGTTGTGCCTCTAACCCTAGGGGTGCATGTAAAGGAGGAGTACTGGGACAAAATAGACGAGGACTTTTACTTCTGCCCCTCGCAGGAGTGTGATGTGGTGTATTTCAACAATGCTAAAGATGTTTACCTCACAAAAGCTGAAGTTAAAACAAGGGTTGGAGTTAAAGAAAATTCTGAGCCAAAGCCTCTATGCTATTGCAACAGGGTTACGGATGAAATGCTTAGGAAGGCGATTATCGAGGATAAGTGCTGCTCTACTATTGAGGATGTTCAGGAGGTTACGAATGCAGGGAAGGGCAAGTGGTGCCTGACAACAAATCCCTCTGGCAGGTGCTGTGAGTGGTATCTCAAGGATATAATAAACTCATATCTAAGTCAGGTGGAGGTTGAAGCTCCGAAGGATGTTAAGAAGGAGAAAGCCCAGAAGAGGAGGCTGGTGCTGAATGTTACAGGAATGACATGTCAGGGCTGCGTGGGAGTTGTTAAGGGTAATCTGGAGAGTGTGGGAGCAGACAAAGTCAGAGTATCTCTCAGTGAAGGTAAGGCAGAGATGCTTGTGCCTCAGAGTGAGAGCGTTGAAAAGTTTGTGAAGGCTGTCAGGAATGCTGGGTATGGGGCGGAGGTTAGGTGAAAGTGAGTTTGTAAAACTATGGGGGTTGTTGTACCCCCTAACTATATGGGCATTTAAAAGAGGAGCAGGGAATAAAATAATATTTGAAGAAGTATTATGAAATTGTTTTTAAGGCATGCAACAGATAAGGTTTGCGTTTATCGGTCGGTGAAAGTAGGAGTTGTAGTTGGCACCTTACTTGCATTAATTAATCATTACAATGCAATTTTGAGTGGCACTCTGACTGCTACCATTATTTTTCAAATTTTGCTAACTTATATTGTGCCTTACGGTGTCGCAACTTATGGCTCTGCTATGCAGGCAAGACATATTGAGTTACAGGAGTTAAAGAAAATAGAAAAGAGCAGCAGATTGCAAAAGAAGTAGAAATACTTATAAAATCTGGTATAAAAATATAATGGAACAGGGTCTGACATACTCCCACGACTAAAGAGGCTTTCCGACAATTACTCTCAGTAATATAAAGACTGCTTATTTTAGACAATAAAGGCTAAATTTAGCTTATTTCCCGTAGTATTTTTGATTACGG
>QIGD01000067.1 GCA_003229935.1 Methanobacteriota archaeon
GAATGATCAGTAAAGGTTCCATGGATTAGAATTAAAGGGCTGAAGATATAAATATATAACGGAATGGAAAGAGCTTTAAGACACCTGTTACGATATCGTGAGCGGGAAAGCCCACCATCTTCAGTGGTGGGATGAGAGCGAACCATAGTTAATTGTCACCAAAATAGTTATATATTAGTGCCACCAATTTATAGTTGACAGTTGAGTCTATCGCAAAATTCTGTGATTGTGTCATAAAAGCCTTTTGTTCTTTTTGCACTATTTCCCTTGCAATTTGATTTTTTCACTTTCTTCCTACAACTCCTTCGAAATTACGCCAAGGTTCTCAGTATTAACAAGATATAGAGTGTAATCCTACACTTGATGGCATACTGTGCCAGAGCAGAACACTGCAGTGAGACCAAATCTATCGTCACCCTGCTCTTAACAGTGTTCTCGCTCATAGGGGGAGTACTTTTTGTCTTCTCCTTCAGCCTTCCCTCCAGAGTCAAAAGCTTGATTTGTGAGTTTTCCCATTCATACTGAAAAATATAATAGATATATCAATAATAAATGAAATTAGTAAGATATTCTGAAGTTGAATATGGTTGGGGTTATTATATTAGCTGAAACAACTACAACAGCCGTAAACATGAAATGAGATTAATGTCCAATGTCTAGGATATATTTAGGATAATAGGTTGTATTTGAGTCTTAATGAAGATAGATTGACTATTAGCCTATTCATACTTATAAGTTTGCACATACAACTAAATATTATAAAAGAAACTTTAATTGTCAATATTAATTCTACGATAGGTTTCTTATTAATTAAAGTTGTAGATGTTAACGCAATTATAAGATGCTAATAACTGTTCGAGGTGAATCTTTTTGAATGACAAAAAAATAGATGGATCAAAAAGAAAGTTTTTGAAGATGGTAAGCATAGGTTCAGCAGTTGTTGCATTTGCAGGTTTTGTGCCGTCTTTATCATTTTTAATTCCACGTTCTGTGGGGCTAACTAGTTTTCCAACTCTGACACTGGTAAAGCCTGATGGAACACCAATACATACCAGCGACATACTTCCAAATAATGCGCAAATAGTGCTTTTCCAATATCCACTTTCAAACGAACCGAGTTTTCTTTTGAATCTGAACAAAAGTGTACCGGGGGGTTTGGGACCAAAAAACTCTGTTGTGGCATACAGCGCTATATGCCAGCATTTAGGATGTGAACCTCCAAGCATTAAATATTATCCACCGGGCTCTAAAAAGGTTGATAAGTATGTAGTAGGAGATTATATTCACTGTGCGTGTCATGGTAGCACATACGACCCATCTGATAAGGCAAAAATCATAACTGGTCCAGCGAAATATCCTTTACCCACGGTGGAACTAAGCTATGATTCATCCACGGACACCTACAAGGCTACAAAGATGGGAAAGCCGGTGATATACGGGAGAAAAGACTGGCCTAATGGTTCACTAGACAATGACCTTAGAGGTGGCGATCCAATCAAAACAGAGGGTAAGACAGATGTATATATTCTAACTAAAACTTCCTAAAGTAAAAGTAAGAAGGTGAAGTGTTAATGAAAATAGGAGATACTATATGGAAATGGGTTGATTCCAGAGCGCATATATCTGACATTCCACTTAGAGGTATGCCAGAATATGCATTGAATGTGACTTATTGGACTGGGGCATTTCTGGGTGCAGCCTTTGTATATCTTGTAGCCACAGGCATGTTTTTGTTGTTCTATTATAGGCCAGGGGAAACCACAGCATATGCAAGTACTCAATATATAATGACACAGGTTCCCTATGGAAATCTGATATTTACATCGCATCAGTATATGGCCTATGCAATGATATTTGTTGTGTTTGTGCATTTTTTCAGAAACTATTATTTAGGGATTTACAAGAAACCCAGAGAAGTCTCATGGATAATTGGAATTTTGATGTCTATTGTTGTAATAACGATGGGATTTACAGGCTATTTCCTTCCATATACAGAAATATCGGTCGATGCAACAAATGTTGGAATTGGGCTGGCAAAATTTATCCCTACTATAGGGCCTCTACTGGCGTCTATAACTTTTGGTAATGGTACGGTAGCTTCAGAATTTTCAAGACTCTTGGCATTACATGTTGTGATACTTCCTGCAATATTATTCATACTTTTTGGATTGCATATGTATCTATTTGAGCAGCATGAGATTGCACCTCCTCCAGGTGTTGAAGAAAATGCCGGCAAGAAAAGTATCCCGTGGTTTCCTGTATATCTTGCCTATTCAGCTGCAGTCTCTTTCCTCTTGTGGGGAGCTGTACTGATATGGTCTGCTCTTAAACCGCTTCATCTGGGACCACCTGCAGGTTCAGCCATTCCGGTAGTGCCTATTTCAGAGTGGTATTTAGCAGCATATCAAAAGGTGGTGGATTTTAGTCCAATAAGTAAGAATGTTGACTATCTGCTTTTGGGTTTGATCATCTTCCTGCTAGCTGTTCCATTCCTGGACAGAAATAAAAGTAGGGCTATGAGAGATAGACCTTTTTTCATAGCGATAGGAACAACAAACTTGATCTACCTTATAATTTACACTGCATGGGAATATTTACAACCAGGGAAGAATGTTGCGCCAATAATATGGGCACCAATAATGTTTGGAATACTGGGCATTAATCTTCTGATAGCATATATATTCCATTTCAGATACAAGAAGATTGGAAAGTCTGAAGAGGTGCCACCTGCATGAAAACCCATCCGGCATTTCTCCTTTTTTCATTTTATTTTCTGTTGATCATGGTTGACACAGTAGCAATAGCACAGCTGTACAGATACTCTTCAGAAATATTATCAAAATTCAGCTATCTTTCTATGGTAATGATTATATTTTTCTTAGGGGTCACAGTATTTGTTACAGCAATTTTGTTAGATTTTCTAAATAGAGTAGATTTATTGAGAAAAGAAATAAGAGGTGAAGCATAAAATGAAAGGCTATGAAACGTTCTATAACAATATTAGGATGATGATTATCGCATTTTTGATATTGCAAATATTTCTGGTTTTACCTATCAGTTATTATGCAGCGAGTATAAAAAGCTATAGTCTCTACGGTATATTTCTGGGACTTAACCTTATACTGCTCTCAGCAATATTATTCATATATTCCCATATTCTGGGTGTACCAGAAACACATGTGAAAGAGCAGTAAATTATGTGGTGATATATTGGAAGAAACTCATGATAACTCGCAGGTGGAGTTCAGCAAAGTTCAGTTCTGGGCGGAAAATAGAGTAGGTATAATCGCACTGAACAATGGAACAGATAATGGAATGAATATAGAACTCCTTTCTGAGCTGCTTGGTGCTCTGAGCATTGCGGTAAATGACCGTACTATTGATGCAATTGTGGTAACGGGCACAGAGACAGTATTTTCCACAGGACTGAATATATGTGAAGGCTGCTTTAAATCTGCAGAGAAATACAGGGATATCTTAAACATCGGACATAGTATTGCCACAACACTGCTATCTATTAGAAAGCCAGTAATTTCTGTTTTAAATGGTCCTGCATTTGATGCAGGGCTGGAGTTGATATTACTATCAGACTTTATACTTTCAAAGGATGAGGTAGTAGTGGGTTTTCCTGGAATATGGTATGACCTGCCACATTTAATAGGAACACCTGGAATATTTTCTGCAATATATGGGCGAGGTTATTTGAAGATGCTCAGTAAGAAAACATTTGAGATAGACGAGCTTGATATTGTTACCCGGTTTCTTCCTGCAGAAACATTGATGACGAGTGTTATGGAAACAGTGGCTGAATTACCGTTGTATTATGGTAAATTCAAAGGAGAAACTTTTAATAATCTTAGAAGTAGCATAGATTTTGAGAGATATGATAATCTTGCTGTTTCATTATCCCCTAAGATGAATGAGCTTAAAAGGTATATTGATGGGTTTCTCTGAACTATTTCCCGCTTACGCAGGGAGCTTCTTGGTTCAACGATTTCCTAATGGAAATCTCCATAGGCGTAGGCTTTTCAGCTGATTTGGACAGTTCCTGCCCTATCATCTTCAATTCTATTTTCAGGATAGTTATAGCACAGCATTTATATCTCTGTCAAGAACCAAGTCACAGGGAGAGCATTTGTGTGTCCTTACCTAAATTTGGCACTTTGCTCTGCTAATTTATCTAAAAAATACATTTGACAGAAGCCTTAAATTGATGTTCTAAACCCTCTATTCATCAGCGATTGCCTGATTTTGTGTCAATATCACCGGTGATACTGGATTAAAATTAGAAAAAATGTGTCTTTTTCCCGTTGATTTCTTGTACTCCACCGTAACTGTTAAATTCATCAGCGATATTTTGATGAATTTTGTTGATATGCGCTTTAATACCTGATGTTCAAAACATATCAAAGCCATGAACAGATGGGCTATAAATCCAACCATTATAGCACCGTAAACACTATGCTCTGACCGGCACTTGATATGTTTGATTTCAATCTCGTTTTTCAGTGGGTTGATTATCTTCTCAATTGAGTCCTTCTGATGGTATGTTGCAAGGGCTTCTTGAAGTGTCAAATCCCCTTATTCGACATCAGGCAGAAAAATCCTTCACGTCCTGTGATTGAAGCCTCTTTGAGTACTGCTTTTGCCTTACCATCGCTTAGCGATGCAAGCTTTGTCTGATATGAATATTCACATTCGATGAGAGGGTTATTTTTCCTATATTGTTTTGGCAATCCCTATTTATTCTCGATACTTTGTTGTATCTTTTCAGCCTCGGCAAATAGCTGATCCACCTTCCTTAATTTAGATTCGATTTGCTGCTAATAGAGATGCTCGGAAAAGAACAGGTAGTTTACCATGCTCGGGAACTCCTTTTTTAGCCAATATACACCATATCTCTCATCAACGGGTTAAGCCCCTGACTTGTCAAAGTTCTTGAGTTAGGTACTCTTGTCGCTTTTGTTAATCTGCCTAGCGGTAAGAAATTTCAACTTAGAATTTTCTATACGCTTAAGGTTCTCTTTTCGGTTCGGTTCCCTGTCGAAGACAACTATCGAATCCTCACGCAAAAAGTCTTTTACTTGATAAGGTATCATCGAAGTGAATCTGGTCGTTCCACATTGCCTTCATGAACTGTCATACCTATTGGAACATTGATAGGGCTGAAAATCTTGCTAATGCCAGCAGTTATCTGCTCCTTGCCGGGTTGATAGTCATGGCTGTAGCTATGCTTACCTGATGGGCATTTGTCATCATACAGGATAAAACTTGTCCAATCCATATTGATGTTGATATGCTTAAAGTCAAATGTGTTGAATATCATAGTCTGGACATCAGCTATAATCTCTTCGCGATTCTCACCGATTAGTTTCAGGACTCTATAAAGAGTCCGTTGCTCAAAAGAATCAAGATTGAAGGTGTCCAAGACTTCCTCACGATTTATCCAGGTGGCAGCCTTTGTGATGCTCTGGTTCTCGGTGAGTTTGTAACTCAGCAAAGCCTCCATGAGGGAATTGATATTCCTCCCACGCTTCTTGTGTTTACCTAAAATCTCGGAAAATGAAAGTTTTTTGTAATATTTCTTTACCGTGAAGATGGTACCAATAGGAAAAGATAGATTCTCATTTGGCATAATGTTATTTGTTCTTATGGCTGTTTTTGATTCATAAAGTAAATTGAACTAAGAACACCTTTTAGATTTAACTGTCAAAGCTGGGGTATAGTTCCTGAATTACCGCTGTATTATGGTAAATTCAAAGGAGAAACTTTTAATAATCTTAAAACTAGCATAGACTTTGAAAGATATGATAATCTTGCTGTTTCCCTAGCCTCTAAAATGAATGAGCTTAAAAGCTATATTAATGAATTTAAAAAATAAAAAAAGAAGGGGATTTTAAACTACATTCACAGTGCCCATCATCCAGCCAGGAGTTGCCATTGGGCCTTCCCAGCCACTTTTGCCGCTGCCACATGCTGCTTCACATTGCCAGTTGTAAGAACCGGCTTTGTTTTTGCTTATTGGTGGGATAACTGCAGTTTCTGTGTATCCTGCAATCACTGGGATATTTATGTGCAGTGATGGAATAGTAAATGTATGGATTATCTTAGAAACTGGTACTGAAGATACTTCTGTCTTCCATATCAGGCTTGTATTACCTCCAGACGCTATAGCTCCGTCGATAAGAGTTATCTGATCATTCACTGTACCGCTGACCTTTGAATATTGGGATGCTGTAGGAGCACTACCCATATCATAGGAGGTGATAGTAACTATTATCTTTCTATTTGTTGGGAAAGTTATGTTTGCTGAAGATCCCAATTCACCATTGGCTCCGACAACATAGAACTGAGGTTGTGCACCTAAACTCTTATTAGGAGTAAAAGACACATCCATAATCTCAACAAGAGATAGTTGATAAGGTTGTGCTGTAGTCACCCCCTGTTGCGTTGTGGCCCCTTTGTGAGTAAATCCACCCACTACTAATCCTACAAAAATACCTATCACAAATATTAAAACCATACCACCTGCGAATAGGCCATTTTTGCTCTTTTTTTCCATAGTATCAGTTGAGCTTTTCATATTAGAACTATTGTTCAATATTCTATTAATAGTTTTTGGATGTGTTTACTTTACTACACAACCATAAAGTTACAAATAACCGCTTATTGAGTTTTTCTTATCCCTGACATACTCTCACGATAAAGTTCGTGGGGTTCTAAGGTCTCCATCGTTCTTGGAGTTGCCTCTTTAGGGATATCAGTGTTCCCTTCTGTTACATCTCTGTCTGCAATTGACGCAATGCTATATTGAACGCAGCATTACGTCAGCATGGTCAATTTGGCCACAGTGGGGGCACTTAATGATGGGCTGCTGTTGGATTAGCCTTGACGAATAAACGTACATGGTCTGGCATCACCTTCATATCATCTATTTCTATATCCAACTCCTTTGCCTTCAATTTGAGAAGTTCTCTCAAATCCTTTGCTATAGTACCTATCAGTATCTTTCTTCGATACTTCGGACACCATATTGATGATACGCCACGTTGTGAACACATGTGTTTAAATATTTCCATCTTTTGTTAACTATCAATTATAAATAGGTGGCACCAATATATAACTATTTTGGTGGCAATTAAATATTGCCCACTCTCATCCTACCACTGAAGATGGTGGGCTTTCCCGCTCACAATATCGTAAACTACTCCCGCTAAATCAGGGAGATTTCAATCGGAGGTTGAGTTATAGTGCACAGCACCCAGTCAGAATGCAAAGTGTCCTTACTGTGAATTGATTATTGATAGATATGTAAATGCAGTAATAAATATCCTGAAGAGAGGATTATTATCAGTATGGCAGGAACTGCACGAATCTTTATGAGAAACATCGCAGAAAACCAACGACTTTAGTCGTTGGATGAATGCGATAATATAACCAAATATCTATAACTAATTGTATAATGAATCGTAAATTTTAATCTAGTGATGAAAATAAGCATAAAGGTTATATACTTATAAAAACAATAGAAATATAATGAAGAGTGGAGGTATAATGCATAAGAGCTACAAATACAGGCTGTATCCAAACAAAGAGCAGAGAGTTGCATTAGAGGCGACTCTGGATACATGCAGGCATTTGTATAATAATGCTCTTGGTTGTAGGAAATTACAGGCAGAATTGTATCAACTGCCTATAGAAAAACAGTGGATTACAGTAGAGAATCAGATTAAGGCTTTACCTGGACAGAAACAAGAGGATAACTATTTACCTATGGTTCATAGTCAAGTGTTGCAGGATGTTTGTAGAAGAGTTAATAAGAGTTTTGAGAATTTTTTCAGACACCTTAAAAACCATGAAAAGCCTGGATATCCACGATTTAAAAGCTATACTCGATATAACAGTTTTACTTACCCACAAACAGGATTTGGAGTTATCAAAGATTGGTGAGGTGAATATTAAACTTCATAGGGATCTGATAGGAAAGATTAAGACTTGCACGATAAAAAGAGACATAGATATATGGTATGCAAGCTTCTCTGTTGAAATAAATGATTCCTTACCAGAAAAAACAGTAATAAAATCAGCAGTGGGTATTGACGTGGGTATAAATCCTCTGGTTGCATTGAGTAATGGAGAAAAGAAAAAGCCACCAAAATATTTATTACAATCAGAACACAAATTGGCTAAAGAACAGCGAAAACTATCACGAAAACAGATAGGTTCACATAATAGAAACAAACAGAGGATTAAAGTGGCTAAGGTTCACAGACATATTAGACAGCAAAGGGCAGATTTTCATCAAAACCTTAGCAAAAAGCTGGTAGAGAAATATGATTTTATAGCTTTTGAAGATTTGAAGATAAAGAACATGATGAGAAATCACCATTTAGCTAAATCCATATCGGACGTGTCATGGAATATGTTACAATCGTTCACTACGTACAAGGCAGAGTGGGCTGGTAAAGTAGTAACTTTTGTAAATCCTAAAAACACGTCTCAAGAATGTTCTTCTTGTGGTAAAATAGTCAGGAAAATCCTTAATATTAAAATACATCAATGCCCTTATTGTGGGTTAGTTCTTGATAGACACGTTAATGCTGCAATAAATATATTAAACAGAGGAATGAAAAAAGTAGGGTTGGGATATACCGATTTGATGCCTGTTCGAGGTCTAGCACAAGATAAACCTATGACTCAGGAAGCCCACGACTTTAGTCGTGGGTAGTTCACCTACATTATATACACCAGATGTTAGTGGAATTGTTGTCTAAGGTGACAATGAAATGCCGGTGATTAATCCAATTGGCGAGATTCAATCTGAACTGCAGAAAGGTATGAAGCTGGCGAAATGCAAAAGGTGTGGATGCATGAAGCAGACTCTGGAAAATCTGCAGGCTTCTCTTTCATTACTTCAGACAGAAGATTCCTTGTATCTGCTTAGAAATATAGAGCACTGGCTAGAGCAGATTGAGTCAATGGAATATACCTGCCTTGGATGCGAAAAGTGTATCTCGGCAATGGCTGAGAATATTTTTCATCAGGCCTTTCCAGAAGTTGCGGAAACTCAATTAAGCTATACTTTTGAAGTTAAAGAGCATTGGCCTACTGTACCTGGGGAGTACTTTTCTTTCTGTCATGGTTCTGGCTGTCCTGTTTCAGTTTCCACTCTTGCCAGTGCAGAACTTGCAGAAGAGCTTGCAGGTATAAGACCAGAAGAACTCTGTATAGTTGGAAAGACAGAGACAGAAAACACTGGCATAGACAAGCTGATAAAAAACATCATAACCAACTCTACAATTCGTTTTCTTATTCTGGCCGGAGAAGAGCCAGAGGGTCATTATAGTGGCAATACACTTCTG
Organism: Methanobacteriota archaeon; assembly: GCA_003229935.1. Lineage (GTDB taxonomy): Archaea > Hydrothermarchaeota > Hydrothermarchaeia > Hydrothermarchaeales > BMS3B > BMS3B. The sequence continues at coordinate 9,363 of QIGD01000067.1, forward strand.
GCTCTGGGGGAAAACGGTGTTGATGACAATATGAGAGTGATAGGTTCGCATGGAAAATATCCCATTTTAAAAAATGTGACTAAAAAGGAGGTTGAAGCCTTCAGGAAGCAGATAAAGATTGTTAATATGATAGGGTGCGAAGATGCGAAAACTGTTGTAAAAAAACTTGAGGAGCTTTCAGAGGAGTTCGATTCATCCTGTAGCATTGAGGAATGTACAGAGAAAATCATGAATGTTCAGATTTCAAATGTTCCGGTTGTTCAGGCAAAACAGCCTGCAAAACTTGAGCTGGATAAAAAAGGTTATTTTGTTATTATTGTTCCAGACAGAAAGAGTGGAATTATTATTGTAGAGCATTATTCCTACGACAACAAGCTTCAACATGTTATTGAAGGCAAAGATTCAGCAGGTATTTACCGGACAATTATAAAAAATGGGTGGGTTACTCAGTTATCACATGCCGCTTATCTGGGAAAAGAACTGGCGAGAGCAGAACTTTCTCTGAAGCTTGGGTTCAGATATGTTCAGGATGATTACTAGTGAACTACCCACGACTAAAGTCGTTGGTTTTCTGCTATGTCTGTCATAAATTCTACAAAACTATATAAGATTATCTTTTCCCATAATAATTTCCTCTTTTATCTTTTTCACTATTTTCATCATTTCACCAACCAAATAATTTCGTAGCAAACCCGAACCACAGTTCTGGTTTCATTTTTCTGATAAAGGCTTTATTTGGTGTTTCTGCCCTCCTCAAGTTTAATGACCCATGTGGTCTGTTGTTATACCACTCTATTAAATCTCTAAGGTTTTCAAATATTTCTCTATGGTTTTTGTAGAAATCATTCCATTTCTCATATTTCCCGTTTGTTTGAGGGTGATTTACACCACATAATATGTGCTCAATGCCTTTTTCTTTGAGAAAGTTTTCAAACTCATGATTTGCATTACCTTTTTTATCTCTGTTATTGGCATAGAACTGACTTCCATGGTCTGTTATTACGGCATCAATGGGATAATAATCCTTGGTGATAATCATTGCATTTTTTAAGACGGTTATCGAATTTTCTGTCGTGGCATGGTGAAATTCCCCCATGAAAGAACTTTTCTGGAGGCATCGTCAAGAACAACACATACCTGCTTTCCATTCACCTTGCTATCATA
>QIGD01000068.1 GCA_003229935.1 Methanobacteriota archaeon
ATTCTCATATCTGAACGATAAAGTAGATAGAAAGCCTGCGGCGGCATGTTCCACAGGAGTGACCTGAAGGATTCGATAAGTAAAAACTCAACGAATTCCCTGTCAACCTGAGATTTTTTACCAGAGATGATCAAAGGTAACTTTGAACGTAATACAGAAATAAAATTAATAGATAAACCAAAAACAAACTCATTATCATAACTATCAACCACACCGTTTTTGTAATCAGTATTAAACATGTATATAACTTGTAATTCATGGTATTTAAATGTATCTATGGAATTTTACGATAAAGGATGGGTATTGTTTGAATTTAAGAGGTGTTGTAAAAATACAGCGTTTATGCTATCATGGTTGGAGTTAAAGAAGGTAAAATGACAGGTAGAACAGATTTGAGGGGAAGAGGTTGTGGTTGGGGTTATTAATACTCTGAGAGCTATATATGACAGGGCATAAATATATCTCAAAATTTGATTGTGAACAATAATACGAACTAAGAGAGATGCCGAGCCCTTTTCATGTTTGAATCCATCCAGAGTCACTTTTATCCATTAAATAATGACTGTTAGTCTATTTTAATATCGCTTATATCTCCAATTATTTCGATAACTGCATCTCTAACTTCTTGCTGCAGTGTCTCTAAAATCTCTGTATTTTTGGTTATTATATACTCTATAGCTTTTGAAAATGGCATTAAAAGCTCTTTATAATTATCGTCAAGTGTTTCTATAATTATGGTGAGCGCTTTCTCAGTAAATTCATAATTTTTAGTTGAACCATTTTTTTTGAGATATTCAATGAATACTTTTTCTAATTTTCTATCTAACTCTCCTTTTCTTTCTCTCTCTTTACTAAATTGTAGGGATTTTTTTAATGATTCCAGCGCTTGATTAAAGTTTTCTTTTTTTAGATAATACATGCTTTGTTCAAGAGCAATCCTAACGAATAAGTTTGTCAACTCGTTTAGAGTTTCTACATCATCTTTGTCACTGGAAATTTCTATTGCTCTCTCAACGCTTTTCAGGGCATCTTCATACTTCTTTATTGAAGCTAGAGAACGTCCATATTCAGCCCATATAGAAGGACACTCACATTTTATGTCTAAAGTAATGGCCTCCTCAAAACATTTCAATGCCTCTCGGTATTTACGCAATTTAAAAAGAGTTCTACCATAATTGCATTTTGCTGCGGGATTTTTAGGGTCAAGTTCTATAGCTCTATTGAAACTCTCTAATGCTTCTTTTTCTTTATTAAGATCGGCAAGCACCCTACCGCGAACAATCCAACAAGAAGCGCAATCTGGATTAAGTTCTATAGCTTTGTCAAAACATTTCAAAGCCTCTTTAGGTTTATCCAATGCCCAAAGAACATTACCTTTTTCATGATACGCTAGGTGACTAGTGGGGTCAAGTTCTATAGCTCTATTGAAACTCTTTAAAGCCTCGTCATATCTACCTAACTTTTTAAGCATACTGCCGCAAAATCTACGAATATTGGATCCTTCGGGAGTTATTTTCAGAAGTTTTTCAACCGTTTCTAGTACTTTTTTATTATCATTGATTTCCATATAAAAAGATGCCATTTCTGTAAAAAATCTGAAAAGTTTTTTTGGGTCGTTTTCCTTTTTTGCCTGAAGTTCTATTCTCTTAATCTCCTCTTTAGCACCCTGCATATCGTCCACTTCTAAAAATTTATCAATTGATTTTTCGTGAATATTGTGCTTGAAACGAAGAGGTACTGCTTCGTGGATATAGCAGAGATGTTTTAAAGATTTCTTTGCTTCTTCGACACGGCCTAGCTTGAAAACTTCATCGATATTTTCCTCTATCCGTTTGTACTCTGAGATTAGTTCTTCTGGAGTATACCAAATCTCCAAAAACTTGACTAATAAGCTTATTCTTTTTTTTCCAAGTGTAGTTCGCATCTCCCTCCATATACGGAAAAGTCTTTCTCGTACTTCGTATCGAACAATCTTCTTTTTTTTATATTTTTTCGGTGTTACATATCCCGCATCTTCTAAACGTTTTAATTGACTTGTTACTATATTCACTTTTATTCGTGAAGTCTTAGCAATTTCCGTTGGAGTCGCCGGCCCATCCATTAAGGCTAACGTATCTAAAATTTTTCTTTGTTGAGCTGGTAAAGATTCCATTCGTGCCTGAAAAAAAGGAGTCATTTCATCTAAAAGCTTTAGTAAAGCATTTCCTACCTCTATAAGCTGATTTTCTGTAATTATTTGATAAAGCATTAAGATAAGCCTCGGATTCCCACCGGTAAGAATCGAAATAGCTCTTATTCTTGGACGAAAATCTTCAAAGTTTTTTAGAACATCACTCTCATCGTATTCTGCTCTCTTTTTAATTAATTCTTCTATATCCTCTGGTGAAAGTTTATTTAAATATATAGTCTCAAAGAAATTATAGAACGGTTCTTCATATTTGGCTATTTTATCGAAAAAGGTCGGAGCAGTACCTATTATCATAAAAAAATCTTCTCTCTGTAGAATATCTCTGAATCTGCTAATATCTTCATTACCGAATTGATCGAAAATAAGTTGAAGATTTTCTAACAAAAGAAGTAGCCGTTTATTTTTTTCTATCTTAAATTTTCTAATAAATTCCAAGGAACTTTCCAATATTTCTGTTTTGTCCTTTTTTTTAAGTGCTTCAATAAATTCTGAAGTAGGAATGTCTACTTCTTCGTTCATATGTTCTAAAATTTTTAGAATCAAGTCAGCTAGATCAAAAATAGAATACTCTTCTTCAGCAAATTTTATTGGAATAAGATGATTTCTCAGTTTACTCTCATTAATGCTATAATAAATGAGAAGTAAAAGATGAGTTTTGCCAATTCCTCTGGGCCCTATGATAATACAGTTCTTTGAAGTCCCTGTAATAGTGGCTTTCTCAATTTTTCCTAAAATGTCTTTGAGAAGCTTTTCTCTACCTACAAACAGTTTCTTTAATTCTTCAGAGTTTTGTAAATCTGGAGTAAATTTGTAAATAGGCATTTTTGCCTCCTAGTCTACGAATCCATAATATCTACGCCACCAGTCCCTTAGCACTTTTGTAATAAATTCATATTCTCCATTTTCTGCCTCAGATTTCACGTAGAAATCATTTTCTAGGTCAGCCATCAAATGGTTAAATCCTTCTTCGCCTTCTGGATCGTTAGTAGCTCGAACGTATATGTCAAAAAGTTCTGTTCTAGATAATTTTTCTGCTCTTGACAGGTCTTTTAAAATAAGCTTCGTTGCCTTCGCTTCTTTGTGATCATAATATTCATTGATACGTTGATAATAGTGTTCAAAATATGTTCTACTTTCTACTCCTAAAACGCGATTTTGATAAACTTCTTCTACTAACTCTGGAGTAATCTTTTTAGTTTTTAAGTAGAGCACTTCATTTGATAAAGTGGCGATTAAAACCTGAATGAAATAGGGAATGTTTACCTCGATGATTTCAAGAATTTTCTTTAAAGCTTCTTCCTCTGGCGTTATATCTTCACTTTCCAGAAGCTCTTTAATAAACAAGTAAGCTGTTTTATTGTCAAAAGCTTCTATTTGTATTCTCTCTAAATCGTTGATAGACGCAATAGCTCCGATTTTCCCCAAAATATGCTCCATCCCTATTGAGCCTCCAATCACAAATCTGATATTTTTTAATCCGCTTGAGATCCTCACTGTCCTGAACCAGTATAGGAATTCTTCGACTTCTTCTTCCCCTTTCTTCTTGAGCATTCGATTGACCATTAATGGTAGTTCGTCCACAATGAATACAAATCTCTTGTCAATAGTTTCGATAAGTTGGAGAAGTTCTCTCCCCATTTCTTTCCAATTTTCTTTTAAAGCTTCTCTAAGTTTAAGTTTAAATCCTGAAATCTCCGTTTCTTCAATAGCCCCTTGGAGATATTTTAATCCTCGTTTAGATAGACCCTTGACTTTCTCTAAAAAACCATTCCCCTCTTCATCTGCTAATTGAGAAACAATCTCTGTTATAAAATCTATCGGCTCAGAAATCCACTCAGTGTCCATATAGAATACAATAGTGTCGTCTTTTGGGAAATCCCGCATTTGCAACATTATGCTTGTTTTTCCAAATCTTCTAGGTGCTACCAGAAGAAGGCTTCCTACTTCAATTCGCTTCCATATCCGTTCTAGAATCTTCTCCCTATCAAAAAACGCTACTTTGGTAGCCGGTGGACCTACAACGAGATGAACCATATTATAACCTTCTACGACACTTTTGTTGTACAACACTTTTGTTGTACAAGTATATAAACTTTGCTATTTTTTAGTATCTCTAGTGTTATCTGGTAATTATTTTGCTTCATTCTCCACCATCCTTTCACCTTCACTCCATTTCATAAAATTCCCAAGGATTTAGGGCTTCAGTTGATCCCAGAAGGCGCTCAGGGGTCTGCAGCTTGCTCCAGTCCAGACTCATGTGGTCTCACCTAACTACTCGGCAAACTCCTCGAAGCTGTGTCTAGCCGTTGCCATCCTTCTCCCTCTTGTTTGCGTAGAACTCGCTGCCATGGTCTGTGATAACTTCCCTGAGCCTTTCCAGCTATCTTCAACAAAAGGACTATCCTTTCCTGTAATTTTCTATTTTTAAAGTTAAGATTTTATGTCATAACAATACGCACCTACTATGTATAGATTTAGGAGGTAAAAATATGAAATTGACAAAAGATATGAAACTTAGTAGTGAGAAAGGTGAAGTTAAGGTAAAGGATTCTGATGGTAAATGGAAATATATGCCAAGAAATATGGCAGAAAGGGGTGTTGCTGCAGGAACTATTCAACCTGAAGATGTTGTTGGAGTTCCATATTCTTCCCTGAGAAGTCAGAGAAAGGCAAGCAGAGTTTCTCACAAAGATGTTTAAACTCAGTGGCTTTCTCTTTTGAATTAGTATAAGTTTTAACGTTAAGTATTATGTGATGAAAAGATAGTATATTTAAATAGATAGTCTCAGAGAACTTGAAAACTAAGGAAGAAGGTTCTCCCTTCTTCTCAAATATTTTTAAAAATCAAAAAGGGTTAACTTACTACTCTATTAGAACAATCTTCCACTTTTTATCTTTTTCATTAAATCTGTTCTTAAACGTTTCTCAGAGTCTTTAAAATTTTGTTCTTGGAGTTTTTCATTTAATTCCTTTATAAATTTCTCTCTCAATGAAAAAAACTTCTCTTCCTTCTTAGTTTTTAAGAACATTTTAATCCTCCTTTAAATTAATATTAGATAATTCTTTATGTTTTTTTCCAAATAATAATTCCTCGTCATAAATCTTTTTTAATATACTCATATTTTTCCCATTAATTTTTAAATATGTTTCTTCACCTAAAATAAGAAGTTCAGTTTCTTTTCCTACTCCTTGAAGTACTTCTGCATTTCTTTTTGCTTTATAAACATTATAAAGTGTTGCTAAGAGATTATCACATTTATCATGTTTTTGAAAGAGTAATGTATTTACTGCTTGAATATTTCCAGAGCCAATTGCGTGAAAATTCATATCCCTAAAGCTTGCCATATTTTCTGCATTAATTTCAACAATTTTAGCTATACCATTATCCACACCAACCAATAATATAGCAGTATCCAATTTGAAATCAGCAACTTGTCTTAAAATCGCATCAATATATACATTTGGAACTTCTCTTTTTAAAGATTCAATAACAAAGTCTTGATCAATACCATACACATTAAATATTTCATTTTGTATAATTTGTTGTCTTTTCTTTTTAAAATTATCAAATATCTCATTTTTAATTGTTTCAAAATCAACATTATTATCTTTAAGCTCCACTAATTCCTCAAAAATAAGAGGGTCCCCAGCAAGCATGGCCACGGTATGTCCATTTAGTTGTTTATATTTAAAAATACTGTGCTCAAATTGTCCCATTGCTGTAGTTATCATATGATCTGTAGAAAACACAATAAATTCTTCATTTTTCTCTTTTGCTATAGCTGCAATACAGATTGTCATAATAATTTATAGCTTAAATTAAATATATAAAGTTTATTATTTTTAGGAAAATATTGCTACCCTAGGCACAGTACACAGTAAAACCATCATTTAAATTAAAGAGAGAAGGTTCTTCTTTCTAATTTTCTATAATTTGGTAGTTCAGAACGATTGATATACCTCTTAGCTATTTTAATATTTTTCGGGTTTATATCAAACAAAAGATCATCCATACCTGATTTCTTCGCTACTTTTCCTACAGTCCCCCTCCCTGCAAATGGGTCTAAAACTATTTTGTTTTTATATCCTGCTCCACAGTCACATTCTTTATACCCTACCACCCTCTCAAGTTGTCCCATCTTCTTGAGAATCCTGCGGTTCTGAGCAAGGTGAAAAGTATAGTTCTTTCTATTCTCACCTTTGTAATCTCCTTTTTTATTACAACCGGCATATTTCATACTCTCTGTGATAACCTCACCAACAGCCTCTACTATTTTCTTCTTTGGCAAACCACATTTTTTACAGATTTTACTTGCATGTGGCTTTAAAAGTTCAGTAGTGAGTTCTTCAGGAAAGACTGCATAATGCGCTTCTGGTAAACCCTTTGTAGGAATGACCAGCAGGTCACCAGGGTTTTTGCCTGATGGGTGTTCTCTTTGATTGTAATTTCTATTCTGTTCGATTGCCTTTGCTCTGAATCCCGGGCTCCCACCTGTTCCTTTATGTGGGATTCTGATAGCGTCAAGGTCAAACTCATATTTCTGACTCTTAACAAAATGAAACACAGGTTCCCAGGTAGTTGTTCTTCTATCTTTTACAGGATTT
>QIGD01000069.1 GCA_003229935.1 Methanobacteriota archaeon
TTTCTGAAACAAACTGTCTATTCTGTCAGAAGGTGATTGACTTTTACTGTTCATACTATTTTAGAATTAACAGGCAGTATAAAAGCAGGATAAACTGTATACGCATCCTGTCAATTTTAAATTATAAGATGAAATGACACCCCTTCTTTTAACGAACTTTTTTTTTCAGAAAAAAGAAGCAAAAAACGGCGGCGGCAACCCTAAAGAAAAAACTACGGCAACAACGAATTCTCGGCGGACTTGCAACTCCTCCACTTTTAAGGCTATCCCATATAATGGGACAATTGACTCATAATACAGCCCAAATGTGCAAAAAGTTAATGGAGGTTAAAATGATGAACCACACAGGCTGAGAATGCACTAGCCAAGGGAGTCCTTTGCTGCACTTAGAAATTTTTCAGCTTTGTTGACCCATCTCTTAGCGTCTGCCTTGCTCATCTCAGCCCCATAGTAATCCACCTTGCTCTTAAGCTGCACTGCATCATTAATGGTCTTCCTGAGGTTTGCGTATCGCAAGGGAATCTTGTTCTCCTCGATAAGCTCCAGGAACAGCCTGGGCGCGGTGTCATGCCTTATTGCACGCCTGCCCAGGAAATTAATGGAAAGGGCATCGTTTGCTCTTATTATGGAGTGGATGCACTGGGCTACGATCACCGTGTACCTCTCTCTGCTGGCCGAAGAACCTTCCAGCAGCGTCTTAGCACTTCTGAGCCAATCCTCAGCTTCATTAATCTCTCTCATACAAGACCTCTCCTCTTTTTAATTCCTCTTCGAACTGCGTGTTTTCAGCTGCTTCCTCATGGGTGAGGACAAGGGGGATTATCTTTATTCTGGAGCGGTTTAAGATTCCCTCCGCTATCCTGTTTATCTCTTCTTCAGCTTTTTTATCCTCCACGATAACCGCTATGTCAACATCGCTCTCAGGTTTTTCCTCCCCCCTGGCTACGCTGCCAAATATTATGATTCTCCCTATGCCGGGCAGATTTTTTGATTTTTCCGCAAATTCATTCGCGGCAAGCCTATGGGGGGAGGCTTCTATCTCCAGTATTTTCTCCACCTCAGCCAGGTAAGGAGATTCAGTATTCAGCCTGCAGGAAATAGAGCCGCCTATCCTGCTCAGGTGAACCACGCCCGCAGAGTACAGGTCGTTAATGAGGCGCCAGACCGTGGAGTATGGGGCGGCGGCCTGCCTGGAGAGCTCCCTTATGGTAAAAGACCTTTTAGGGTATTCAAGGAGAAGCTTGACCACCTTACTGTGCCTGGAAATCTTTGTAATAATGAGCCGGCCCGAGGACGCTCTCCTTTTCTCCCCCCTCCTGGGCTTCCCGAGCACCCTCTTCCTAATGGACTCCAAGGGCGCTGTCCCCTTGGGCTCGACGGTCACCGAAACCTCATCGTCCACCTCCATCAGCCCTATGCCCAGACTCTTCGCTGTCTCTCTAAGCTTATCAGTGGACCTGGAGGCTGGAATAGCCAGGTATGAAAGATGTGAGCCGGAGGTGTAGTCTATCGCCCTTGCAATTCCTGACCTCAAATCACCCATGCTCCCCTTTACCTCAACCATCACTATCCTGTCACCTTTTACGGCCACCAAATCAGGATACCTGCCTTTAACTCTTAAGGTCTCCCTCACTTCATATCCCGAGTCAATGAGGAACTCCACAACTCTCCTCTCCACTGCATCTTCCCAAGTTTTTTGTTGCGTTTTCATTATGAATAACATTATTCATTAACATAACATCATGTTTTGTAAGAAGCTGGAAAACTGATTGCTATAAGGCAGGTGAAAAGAGAAAGTTGAGTAGGAATTATAGGAAAGTAGAGGTTCCGCGTGAACTATCTGAAATTAAAAATGTGATGGAAAAAATCATCGGTGATGAAAAAGCAACAGAAATAATGGCAAAAATAGTGTATGATAGGCAAGAGTTGGAAATAGATGGAATAGAACTAATACGCAAAATGCTTGAAGCCGGAGCAGAACCTGAGAAAATAAGGAGGATGCTCGGTATTGATTGGGGACTCGAACAGAATGACATACAGAAAATACTTGAAATTTCTATGAAGCCTGAAGAAGAGACTGACGCCAATATACCTATCAGCCAGGAAAAGGACGAATCCGATGAGGAAGCTGATGGCACAAACTTTGACAGTCTCTTGAAAAGCGATGTTTTATCTCGTATTGATGATGAAATTGACTGAGGTAGGACATAAGGAATAACTAAAATTCTTTATCTAAATCATCTAAAACACCCTTCTCAAGTGCTATAGTTATTAACCTTTCTTTCTGTCCAGACTCTTCCTCATTATCCAAAGGCGGGTCAAAAAACCCTAAAAAATTACCTGCTTCAATAGCCTTTAAAGCATTATTACCCTCTAGGGTATCTCTTTTCTGTTTCAGATACCCTTCTACAACATCTCCTCTTTTAAACTGGAGGTAGCCAATCTGTGATATATTCTGACTGTCTGTTTTTCTTAAAATTCTCATTAGCCCAGAATATTTATGTTGTTCAATCTCCCGGATATCTATCACTTCGTACAATTTCCCTTTTCACCTCCGTTAAAATTGTATATTCAGACAACACAAGATACAAAAAAGAAGGGGACTATATAAAAGGAGTGCTGTTTTCTTTCTGGTAGGTACCAGAACAAAAATAATATCTTCTTTATATATGCCCTTTTTTCTTTGAGAGATATGAGCAGGCGACAGACAGCAACACTTACTGTAGTGGTATTTTATATTTTATTAGTCTCAACTTCTGTTGTGATGGCAATGGTTACACGCACAGCCCCGCCTCAAGTCATCAGCGGAGGTTTGTTCAAATACTACTTCTTCCACATATTTTTCACCCGGATGGGGTAAACTGGCAGTGTATGGCGGAATGGTTGTGATTCTTTTTTATATCGGTAGATTTATTCTATCTGGCGGTAGCGATACAACAGAAAGCAGACAGAAGCTGTTATCTACTTTGTTTATAATTATTCTGGCAGGTTTTGCTTTCACCGGAGGTATCTCATGGACTGGACAGGACAGGACAGGTACTGGGTGAAAACGTGTTATACAATCATGCAACCAATTTCCTCAACAAACAGTTTACCGATGCCACCGCGGAATTTGAGCTTTTCTTAGGGGTTTCCACAGCTTTGGATGTCGTCTCTTCAGTTAAGGTAAGTGCGGTTATAGTATCCGTACGTGCAGGAGCTTCTCCTCCAACCTATCATGACATTCGTGAATAAGATTACCTGGAGCATCTTGGACTTTATAATCAGCATATCTATCCACCAGGTCCTTTTAATCTTCGGGAACAGGTATGCCATGAGCACACTCTTCCCTCTGGGTCTTGTGTTATTACTCATTCCCGTTCTCAGACCTGCAGGAAGTTTTCTCGTTGCCCAGGCTGTTGCACTATGGTTGATTCTTCCTGTTGTGATGGACAGCCTGTACATTCCTGTCGGAATCTTTTTTGGGTGCGACATCTTCGCCTTCTATAAATAATCTTATGTCTGTGAATTCTTTGAACAGTGTCGCTCTGCAATATCTGAGTCATTCTATGTTAATCGGAGCAGGTGGTGTGGGGTGCACTGAAGCTAATCAGAAAGCTTGTAAGATATATGATACCTATTCTCAGAGCATGAACTATCCACTCCTCTAAAAGACCCGGGTTTCCATTACTAAAATCTTATCAGAGGAATGACTCCGGCGATTGATGTATTTGTTTTTATCAATTCAGCTTCCGTCCGGCCACAGATATCACTATCACCCGATACAAATTCCAGAGGGTTTCTTGTTTGTGCGAGGTCATGGGCATCTACTATCAAATGAATATCTTCCGTGTCATTTATCCCAATTAAGGCTTTTTCTACTGCAGGATAATCTATTGTCCGTCTATGTATTCGGACAGTCTGGAAAAGGGAGGTCTCTCTCCTTTCAACTTCAGCCTCCAAAGCAACTGCCAGGTCATCCAACTCTCCCATTAAATCCTCTCTTGAAATAGGATAATTTATTGAATCAATCAGTTGAGAGACTGGTTGAAATATTTTAGTCCTATTGAGATGTTTAGGAATTCTATCTCTATATGTAATCTCAATTGTGTCAGGCAAATGTTTTTTCTCCAGAGAATGTATATATTTCTCCAAATCACCAATAATTACTCTTTTATACTTCTTTTTCTTTATTAGAAAAACAGTCATACCGTATTCGCTGGTATATTCCTCCTCCTCTGTCTTGACAACCTTTTCTGCAGGAATATTCCAATCATCTCCTCTAAAACAATACCCCAATAACACATTCACATCAAGAAACCAGCAAATTATACTTCCCCCTAAAGCCCCTTTACAACTTGAGCATTGATTTCTTCCACAAAGCTTAATATGCGAGTATCAGGCTGATAATACTCAATATAAAACTTTTTTTTATAATTTTGTATAAAATTGTCAAACAACTTGCACTGTATAGAATACCGTTCCTTAAACTCATTTATTTTTTCTTCGGCATTCTCTACAGTCTTTACAGCCAATGCTGCAGATATAAGGTCAATAAAAGGCTCCATTACGGTTTGGATTTCTTTGTTTTCATTTGGATAATGCCTTGCCAGATATGAAATAATAGATTTCCATTCAAGGACTTCAGGTAATATCTCAACAAATTCTTTATCTTCAAACTTTGACATCATTTCATAAACCAGATTATAAATATTTGACTTCCCAATCCCAAAAGAGTCTAAAGCACTATTATCAGTTCTTGTTTCTATAGTTTTTCTTAATTTTAGATAAGGCTGTTGAAATTCATAAGGGGCAAATGAATAATGGTCTTCAATTATACAGTCTAATTTATGATATCCCAAATCCTTAAAAACCTCTTTGACTACAGTGTCAATTATCTTCCTGTTACCATTTAACTCAGGTTTCTCCACCCCGGATTTAACTACAAGATACTCTTGGGGTTTACCATTCAAGATACTTTCTACAGTTTCAGTTACATCAGGGAGCAATTCCATTATAGTGGTGTTTCCATATTTATACCAGCAATTTGGAAGTCGTAAATCAATATGGTTTTCATCTTTAAGCTTTCGATAAATTTTATAAATCAGCTTATAGAATCTGGTCTTACTCACTTGCTTATTAGAGAATTGTTCCACCAGTTTGATTATAGCATATGCCAAGGCAGGGTTGTCATACTCCATATCACACCTCCTTACCATACAAAATTGAACTGAGGTTATTCTTCTTACTATATATATTTTGCTTTTATTTTGTACCCTCAGGAGTAGTCCATTTTCATCCTCAGAACTTAAGAGAATGTACTCTGTTGTTTCACAGCCTTATGCTCTCTAAGGTAGCTCCCTGGAGCTGGTGACGAAGGGTAACTCAACTATCTAGTCAGTATGAAACGGTACAAACTCCGCCAGTTTCAGTTGCTTTTTTGGTTCTGGCACCCCTCCATAATTGTGGAATCTGTTGAAAGTCAGCTTGTGGCAATCGTGGCAGAGTGTGATAAGGTTGGCTCCGTCAAGACACTTACCTCTCTGGCTTACTGGTTTGATGTGGTGAACTTCCAGAGTCATCGAATTTCCATGCACGCCACAAACCTGACAGGTGAAGTGGTCTCTTTCAATTATCTCAAGCCTCTTGGCTAGCCATAGGAGCCGCCAGTCTGACCGCCCCTGTAGGATGTTTTCATACAGTTAGATTTTAGTGAATTCAGTGCGACACTCTTCACTACAGTAGAGTTGCTGTCTACCTGTCAGCGTTGTTCCACAGTTCACACAGTATTTTTTTCACTCTTCATATTATCATGTGTAATATTACACCTGCAATAATGAATGCCAATCCTGAGACCATACAGTAAAACCTGTAGCGGTCTTTATAATATACCCCTGATGCAAAGCTGGCGATTACTGATAGCAACAAATTTGTAAAGAAAGATACAGCAAGTGTTCCTGCTGCTATAACCCTCAAATTTGCATGTTTCAATTCTCCCATAAATATCATAAAAGATGAGCCTGAAATAATTGAGCCTGAGCCTGAAGTGCTAATAGAGAACTGCATACCCATATGCTTCACCATGTAAACAATCAGGGTAGGTAAAAGCGGGATGAATATCAGCAAGATAAATATTGTCAATCTAAGACTCTGAAATGACTGAAGAATATCAAGCTTTTGTGATATACTCCCTTCTATATAATCTGCTGTTTTATCCAGAGACGCACCCAGGGATTTACCAAATTCACCCATTTTTTTAATCATGTTCTCAACAATTAAGAACTCTTCAAAAGGGAGTACTGTCTTAATATCCCCAATCCTGAATGCCTTCGCAACAGCCAAATTCTGATTTAATGCCTGCTCTAAACTATTATCTCGTTTCAGTCTTTCCCCTGCAATCCTGACAAATTCCTGTAAGGTAGGAAATTCCTGCACGGCTCGGCTCAGATACCTCTCATAGTTGAGTGAGGGAATAGAGAAGAAAATAAGGGCTATGCCTGCTGCTGAAAAAAATAAAGGGTTAATCCACCCTAACAATACGAGGAGAGTAGAAACTAACAGCATGTAAGAAGAGATGTCAGGTAAATTTATCTTTGTTATATCAAGTATTTTATTAACAGCATCCCAACTGATTTTTCGCTGGTCGAAAGACCCGCCACCAACAGGGAGAGAAGAGGCAATCAAATACATTGCATAAGATTAATACAAAAGAGAATTTCTGAAGAAATCATATAACTGATATTGACTCCTATCCCTCCCATCACAAGCCCAAAAGGGACTAAAGTTAATATCATGGCAGGCGCAACGCCAACCAGACCGAGAGCAAGATTTAAATTCCCAACAAACCTTTTTGTTGTAGAGTGTGTTAATCTCTTAGAAATCAACATGATTTCTTTTAAAACATCAAGATATGCTGGTTGTGGTTTAGAAATCTCCTGCTCGACTATGCTGAGCATAGTATACGCATCATAACCAATGTGTTTCTTCGTAATGTTCTTCAGCCATCCAATAGCCTCTGGCACATTAGATACCTCACCTATTTCTAACATAACTATATCCCTTTTAAAAATAGGAGAACTGGTCTCTTTAATGGCAGATTCAAAAGCATTATAAATATTGGTATAAGGTGCTTGAGTAAGAAAAACAGTACAGAACAACACTAAATCATTGTAAAATTTTACTTTATGTAGGAAAAAAAAGATATTCGATATGATCAGTAAACTTACTGAGATAACTATGCTGAAAATAGCAGGGAGAAGGAAAATCATGTTCACAAGGTAAGATAAAAAAAACAGAATAAATGATATCAATAAAAAGGTTGCTGAAGCACCTTCTACACTACCCTTTTCATAGTTAATACCTAAAAACTCTGCAAGAATTTCAGGACCTTCTGTAACAGGGGTAAGTTGTGCAATTCTTAACTTCTGAACACTGTAAAGATACAATTCTTCTATTTTCATATCACTGTGAAAAAAGTCTATAAGTATTTAAAAGAATCATAAAGAAATTTTTGTGAGTTGAAATTCTCATGATTACTCTTCCAGTGGAAATAATGGTGTGGGTGGGTATGTTCCCAACTGGAGATTTTGGGCTTTTATAAAGCAGTCCTAAAATGCTGTAAGTAAATACTGACAGCATGCAATCTCACTCTGTTTTTTCTGCCCTCTCCTGTAACTCTTTTCCACTCAACCCTGTTTTCTCAACCCAGAACTGCTGTGCTTTTGGACTCAGATTAGCCCAACCCTCGTGCTGCCTGATGGTCCTGATTGCTTTCTTTATCCACTTTTCCATCTCGAGGTCTGTTAAGGTGATAATCTTTGTTTTACACTCCTCAAAATCTTCTTTTGGTGATATCTGCTCGGCCAGAGCAATTATAATATCTTTGTATTGCTCTGCCTCCTCACTGAGCTTTATCCTCTTCTCCCTACCACCACTGCCCCACCCTTCAAGTGGGAGTTCTTTCTCCCTGAAGAGGTTGTTCATTCCAAGGCAAAGAGTCGAATTAATATTTTATCTCTGCACTCTCAAGAGAAGAGCAACCTCCTTTTTGGTAATGAAAGGGTGAAAGCACAAGTAGGTAGCCAGCTTTAGTACTCTCTTTTTGTATGCTTTGTTTTCGAGCACGAAAATGATCTCTTGTACTCCAAAACGAGGTTCAGCACTTTTAAAGATGGCTACACATTCAGCCATTTCAGTCATGTTTCACCTCCTCTGCTAACCTAACTGTACCCAACACACCACAAGCTCTGAGGATACTTATTACTTCGTCATCGCTGAGGTACTGCTGTGCTTTTCTATAAGGACATTGCATCGCTTGCACAACCCCATACAGCCTGCAGATGGCTGGCCTCACTTCGTAAATTGTGCACCTCTTCTTTTCATCAAGATAAGGGCACATGTCAAGGATTTCTTTTGCATACTGCTGTTTTCTGCCATGCTCCTTCAGAAAGGCTGTGATTAAATGTACACCGCAGCACTTGCCACAGCCTTCCTTGCAGTGAAACTCTGGGATTTTATTACAATTCTGCTCAAAGATTTCTCTGATAGAACTCATAAAAACCCCTTCAGTTTTTGCTTCATCAGTGTTAGCAGGGGTAGAAACCCAAGGGTTATTTAAAAGACGTTTTGTTTGAGGGACAAAAACAAGTGGAAAAAAAACCTGGACTTGCTACCCATTCCGCCAGAGAAGCAAACATCTGACCAGATATCCCCATCTTTTGTTATAGGGAAGGGTTGTTGTTGATATACCACCTTGGAAATATTCACTTTTCGTCACCTCAACACCCCAGAAATGAAGGAACTATATAAAGGGTACACAGTTTTTCTTTCTGGTACCTACCAGAAAAAAAAGCTCAAAGAACAACTCTACTTGACAAGCTTTTCCTTGAGGTATAAAAATCTGTTATTGTTTTTCAATGGTTGCCCTCCTTTTCCCCTTCAGTTGTTGTTTTCCAGCCTAGAAATGCGTCTGGAGTCTCAGCTTATTGAAATCATCCAAAAAGGTTATTATCCAAAAGGAACATAATATAAAATGAAGTGCATCAACTGCGCCTACAGGAATATCTACAGATAGTTTTTCATTTGTTTATAAAGAGTTCTATAGAAATGTGTGATGAAAAATACCAAAAGATTTAAAGGGAGAATCACCAATATTCTCTATAAAATAATGAAAATGCCATGCTGTCATAAGGCTACATCCATT
>QIGD01000070.1 GCA_003229935.1 Methanobacteriota archaeon
TCATAGCCTAAATTGTCATGTTTGAAGTTTTTACATTGAAGAGAACCTATACCACCTATTCGGTTAGGGTTTTCTTTCCACATAGAAAAAAAAGCCTTATCGCGTGGATGGGTAGCTCCTTTATATATTGCATCAAGCTCCCAATCTCTAGGTATATCAGCTTTAGTTTTAGTATATTTTGGGGATTTATGCTTTAAGTTAGCTACTTCAGTAGGGTGATTAAGGAATTTAGAAAGCTTAGTATTCATATCATAATCGGGATAATCGGAAGGATAACCATAACGCAACCGGAACCACTTCATAAATCGCTTAAAAATAACAATATAATCGGAAATAGTCCAATCCTTATTAATTTCATCACGCTTCATAACATACTCAATTATCTTTTCAGAATGTTCCTCAGTGATATAATCAAAATCTCTATGTTCAAGTAAGGGATATTCTTTAATTTCAGATTCAGTAGCAAAATCATCATAATTTAAAATTTCTGCTATAACTCTCATATGAATGAAATATTTACATACTCGAGCAATTCCAAAATTAAGACCTTTCTTTTTCCACTTCCAATCCTGGTAAAATGCCATAAGAACGGATTTATTCCTCTTACTCATATGGCTTTCGTCGATATACTTCAAGTGTCTTTTAAGCTGTCTTGGAAAATTATGGATGTCTATATTGTTCTTATGAACCATAGAGACAACTTCCTAAAACAGTATATATAAATTCACCAAGAGCACCGGAAAAGTAATAATGTTTTAATTTCTGGATTGTAACCATATGATATAATGCTCCGGTCGGGATTTGAACCCGAGTCACCGGCTCGAAAGGCCGGCATGATTGACCGATCTACACTACCGGAGCGGCGATATAGATTACCCGGAGCGGCGATATAGATTACAGCAATTCCGGGAGACTGTGAGAAAGCTCACATTGACAAGTTCATTGAAATTTCCATAACACTTCAAGGGCTAAACTTAATATATGTTTCTTCTCTTGTTTTTGCAATTTTAATCCAGCCCTTATCTTTCATCTCAAGAATTTTCTTTGAGAGATAAGTTTTACTATATCCTGTGATAGAGGCTAGTTCTTCCATACTTATCTGCTCAGGATAAATATCTTCAAGCAAATCTATAATAAGGTTTTCTATACTACGCATATGGCATCAAAAGGAATCTAGACTTCTCTGGCCGATACCTCCAGTCTTTTCTCTGACCTTCTCTCTGAAATTAAAGATGATTTCACCATATCTTCCACCCCCTCCTTCCCTTATTCTGAAATCTCCCATTCTGAAGGATATTATATAAGCTGCGACAGCCTCACCACTTTCTACAGCAATATCTTCAAATGATTCATCTATAAGCACTGCAATCTCACTCCCAAATTTAGAAACCAGCTTATTCCAGAGAGTCTGCACCTTTTTTGAGTAGAAGTTTACTCCAAGAGCACTTGCAATAATTTCAGACAGTGGGACAATTTTGATATACTCTGGTCTGTTATAAGGATGCATTGGCTCATCCCATGTGGCAATCTCCTTTATTCTATCCTTAACTCCTTTCTTTATTCTACCTCCACATTTGCTGCACTTCCATTTTAATCTCTGTGCCTCTTCTAGATTATATATATTATAGCATTTTATACAGGCACTCCTATGGTATTTTCCCATCTGAGGGTCAAAACCAACATTCAAAACAATACTTCTTCCCTTTCTACGCTCAATAGCAAGAGAAATATCTTTAAAGGTTATATCATTAACTTCAAGACGATTGAATTCTCTGCCCAACTTATTTGGCCATGGTGAATGAGCATCACTGTTGCTGAGGAAAGTTAAATTCTGAAGTTCTTCAATAGTATCAGCCATATCTGTGTCTGCACTCAGTCCAAGCTCAATAAATCTAACCCTTTTAAGAGCGCTCCCATAGCAATCATCAATAGAATCGTATTCTTTATAAACACTTGTCCAGGGCACAAAAGCATGCCCTGGCCCAATAAGACCTCCAGCATCTGAGATAATCTCTGCTATCTCCTCGCCTTTCAGACTCAGATGAGGTCTTCCGTCTATATCAAGATTTGAATATTTAGAGAACACCTCCCTCAGGCTTTCGGCACAGCTTATATCTGGAAGAATAGCACAGTGATGAACTCTTCTTGAGTCCTCAACTTCCAAGGTTATTATAAACTTCGTTTCTCCAAGAGCATATATACCTTCCCCATACTTCTCAAGTTTTTTAATCTCGTTCAGCCATTTGCCATGTAAAGCATCTCCTGTACCCACAAGATTCAGGCCCTTGAGTTCTGCCTGCCTTGCTATAACAGGAAACTCCATATTTTTTGAAGTTGCTCCAGAATATCTGCTATGGATATGAAAGTCAGCATTTATCTCCAAAATACCACCATAGAGAAATATAATTTCTATGACTTAAATTTACTCCTCGATATCCTTAACAATTCTGACTTTCAGTATTCTCCTTCCTCTCATTTTTTCAACCCTGATGGTTACTCCATTAATTTTAATTTTGTCACCAACTCCGGGAATTTGACCAATTGTATTGAATACAAGTCCTCCTACAGTATCAAACTCAGAATAATCGAGATTCAGACCAAGTGCTTCATTAGCATCTTTAATATTTGTCCTTGCATCCACTATAGCCTCTCTATCACTTATTTTATTTATTGGTATTTCTTCTTTGTCATATTCATCCATTATCTCGCCTACAAGCTCTTCAAGAATGTCCTCAATGGTAACCATGCCGGCAGTGCCACCATATTCATCAACTACAATTGCAATCTGGATTTTCTTCATCTGAAACTCTTTAAGTAAATCGTCAAGTTTCTTATTCTCAGGTACAAAAATAGGGTCTCTCAGAATATCCACAAGCCTGACCCTTCTCCTGCCATTCATATATTTGAGAAGGTCTTTGGCATAGAGAATACCAACAATATTGTCAATATTTTCTTCATACATGGGTATCCTTGAATGCCCTGTTTTCAGAATCAACTTTCTTGCATCTTCATAGCTGGCATCAATATTCAAGCACTTCATATCAACTCGAGGTATCATAACCTCCCTCACAGTGGTTTCACCAAACTCGAAAACACTGGAAATCATCTCCCTCTCTTCCGTCTCTATAAAGCCTTCCTCTTCACCGAGTTCAAGCATGAGTTTTAAGTCTTCTTCAGTGGCATAGGGACCAAAGGTAACTTCACCGCCAAATAATCTGACTATTCTCTTCGAAATAAAGGTCAGGAATAACACGAGAGGATAAAGTAGAGTTACAAGAGCAGAGACAGGCTTTGCAGCCAAAAGGCAGTACCTCTCAGCATTGTAGGCTGCATAACTTTTTGGTATAATCTCTCCAAAGAGTAGGACATAAAAAGTAACTATGCCCGTTGCTATACCTATACCGGTGCTGCCGAAGTATTTTATGGCAATAGCCGTAGCAATGGCTGAAGCAGATATATTTACAATGTTGTTGCCTACAAGAATGGTAGATATAACCCTGTTGGGCATCTCTAAAAGTCTAAGAATAATCTCTGCTCTGCCATCACCCTTAGAAGCCAGCTTCTTTATCCTGGGCTTTCTTATGGATATAAAAGCTGTCTCAGAGGCTGAAAAAAAGCCCGAGAGCACTAACAATACAAACAGAATAAATATATCTATCAACAAAGTATTATGGAGCACCTTATTTTAGTCCTCCTAGAGGAACCTCTTCTTTAATAATATAACATTGTAAAAAAGGATATAAAAAACTTTCCTTTAACATTTATTTAAGCAGAACGGCATTGACATTGCCATCCTGCCCAGGCCTAGAAGTAACAATAGCATCTCCAATCTCTGTTTCTATAACTGCGCCCTTTGTAATTATATTCCTTCTCACGAAATGGTGATTTGCCGGGTTCTCTTTCACATTTTTTATCGGTACTTTTCTGGAGGTTTGGGTACTGGTTTCAAAGATATTTGCCCACTGAGCTTCTAGAACTCTTACCTTTATATTTCCACCTCTAACTTTTATTACTTTGGCTCTTCTGGTTCCTATTTTTGTTTCAGTCTCCTCTCTTCCAAGCTCATACTTCTTCTTTTTTCTATAATGTTTATACCGTCCACCACTAATCTTTCTCACTGACCTTCCTTGCCATCTTGCCATTAAAAGCCTCCATATTATCTTAAATTTAAACCTAAGACTGTGACAATGTAACCTCTTAAAATTATTTTGTAGCTTGATTTGAAACTACTCTGGATTAACTCCCTCTTTCCTAACAGCCCACCTTAGAAGTTTGATATAAAGTGCAAGGAATATAACACTCAGAACTGTAGCAAATGCAGCTTCAATATTCATTCTCACCACCTAGGATAAAACTGAGTAATGCACCTTCCTCTTGATTATCTCTTTCTTCAGGTATCTATAGAGCATATTGTAATGAATGAACATATTCAGATGTGCTTTTTTAATTCTGTATCCCCTCTCTTGAAGCCTAATAACAATCTCATCTCCTGGAAGCTTCTCATTCCCCTCAAATACACTTAATATTGCCCTCACTTTGTCTATACTGTTTACGAATTTCCTGGGCGTTTCAATCTTTAACCTCTGCATATCTTATTCTTTATTATAAACAATATTTATTATTTTCAGTTTGACTGTTTTTTAATAAGAAAAAAGGTTAGTGCTACATGCCTCTTTATGTTTTTAAAAGTTGATAATAGTCCCCTTCCGTATATATACACTAAAATAGACTAATTGCTCCCAGCACATATCCATGGTGCAATTTCAGTTTCAGCCTTCATGAGGTCATCAGGTGTGTCAATTTCAATCCATGGATAGTCTCCTGTGGTTTCAAATTTTACTGGAAATTCGTTTTCTATTAGCCTTTTAAATACTTTCTCATAAAAAACGTCAGTACCATAACTCTCCAGAACTTCTCTTAATGTAATGAAAAAGACATTTGTTATGTCAGATGCTATCATTGCCATGCCTATATACTCACCATGTGATATGCTAAGCTCGAGCCTTTTACTTATATCCACCACCATGCTATCTTTAATAGAAACCTTCATCTCCTCATCTCCCAGCTTTTTCCTGTCATCTATCATAAGAGTTAGACCCTTTTTCTCTGTTCTAAGAAATTTCCTGAGGATTCCGGGATGAAAGAATAAGTCTGAGTTAACAATAATAAAATCGTCTCCCAATAGAACTTCTTCAATCAGATAAAGACTGTATATATTATTGGTAGTATCAAATTTTTTATTGTGGATATACTCAACTCTAAGACTCCATGATGAGCCATCTCCAACAAGCTTTTTAATCTTCTCTTCCTGAAAACCAGTTACTATAATAACTTCTTTAATTCCATTAGAAGCAAAACTTTCAAGGATATAAGAGATAATAGGCTTTCCACCTACACAAATCAGCGTTTTTGGAGTGTTTTCAGTGTAATTCTCCATTCTATTTCCTATTCCTGCTGCAAGTACAACTGCTTTCATAACTTTCACTTTTAAACGCTCAGAATGAACTACAATAATATTTTTTGTGATTAAACTTCTCATACAATTAATGCGGGAGTTATTTGCCTATTTTATATTGTAACAAAGAAATTTAAAAGCTGATTATATCTAAGAACCGCTTCAAGGTCGTTCAAATGGAACTGAAGTACCCCCTGACTCATTATGTGTATAGGAGATTTTCTGTACCTATAGCGAAACTATTGATACCTACAGGTATCTCACCCAGTACTATCACCCTAATTTCAACTTTTATTGGATTTCTTGCAGCTTATATGATTGCTACAGGAGAAGCAATTTACGGAGTTGTTCTGCTTTTTATTTCCCAGATACTTGACTGTGCTGATGGTGACCTTGCAAGGCTTTCAGGCAGAGTAACAAAAAAGGGAGCTTATCTTGATAGAGTTCTCGACAGGTTTGTGGATGGAGCCTTAATAATCGCCCTTATAGCATTGAATCCTGCATACTGGTTCGTAGGAACTCTTGCAATAGCTGGCACATTTCTTGTGAGTGTAACAAGAATAATGGCAGAGGCTGTTGGCGCTGAATGCCAAGTTGGGATTGCCACAAGAGACTTCAGAATTTTAGCAATTGTAGTTGGCGTACTTCTGGGACAGATTTATTATCTTCTTGTATTCCTTTCAGCTCTTGGATTTATAACTGTATTTCATAGGATGATGTACTCAATGAAACAGATGTGATGTCATGATTTTAAAACACTTTAAACAGATTCTATTACCGGTAGATGTGAGAATACACAGAAATGCACTTGAAAACATCTCAAAGGCTGTAAGTAGATATGACTTAAAGAATGTGGTGATTGTCACAGGTATTCTAACGAATAAAATAGCTGGCATCGATGTGGAAAAACTTCTGACAGGTAGCGGGAAGTGCATGACTAATAAATTTATTGTTAAAACAGCTTCCAGAGAGGCTGCAAAGAAAATCGAGCAGGAAATAAGAGGAGATTTTGGTGATTATGACGCTGTCGTTGGTGTGGGAGGAGGGAAGATACTGGATGTTGCAAAGGTTGTCGCATACCATTCAAACTCACTTCTAATCAATGTGCCAACCAATGCAGCCCATGATGGCATAGCCTCACCTCTTGCCAGTTTCAAAGAGAAGGGAATGCCAATTTCAATAAAGGCAGCATCTCCAATCTCAATTATCGCTGACCTCGATATTATAAGAAAGAGTCCTGTCAGGCTTTTGAGGTCAGGTTACGGTGACCTGGTCTCAAACCTTGTGGAAGTTAAGGACTGGCTACTTGGCGTTCAGAAAATAGATGAGGATTATGACGAAATTGTGGCGAGCATATCAACCATGCCGGCTATGCTATTACTTAGAAGTGCCGAAGACCTTGATTTTAGAGATTTCGATTATCTAAAACTTCTGGTCAGAGGATTAATTCTTGGGGGTCTTGCTATAACCATGTATGGCACTTCGAGACCCGTTTCTGGGTCAGCGCATAAGTTCAGCCATGCTCTTGACTATCTGCGCTACGGGAAGGGCACTCATGGCGAACAGGTAGGTATAGGTACTATAATCATGGAGTACCTCCATCAGCACTACTATGGTAAGGGTGACTGGGAACTTATTAAGTACTCTCTTGAAAAGATTCTTGCTCCAACCACTGCCAGAGAGATTGGAGTAACAAAAGAGCAGATGATTGAAGCTCTTGTGCATGCTAAAAACATAAGACCTTCTCGATATACAATCCTTGAGGACCAGAACCCTTCAAGAAAAGACTTTGAGATATGTCTTGAGAAGACAGGCATAACGAAATGACATACTCCCACGACTAAAGAGGCTGTCCGACAATTACTCTCAGTAATATAAAGACTGCTTATTTTAGACAATAAAGGCTAAATTTAGC
>QIGD01000071.1 GCA_003229935.1 Methanobacteriota archaeon
GTTTTAAGCATCATTGTTTTATTGTTTTTTAATGACACAAACCTTTTCTGCTCGTTTTCATCCCACGACTGAAGTCGTGGGTTTTCCCACTCGCATGTCATAAACGCAAAAAGGATAAGTAGAATAAATACAACCTAATTTTATGTTAAAGCTTTATAATACCATGTCGAAAAGGAAGGAGATTTTATCTCATGAAGGAAAGGAGGTTAAAATATATACCTGCGGCCCCACAGTTTATGATTTTGCTCATATAGGAAACTTCAGAACTTATATCTTTCAGGATATGTTAAGGCGCTATCTCAAGTTTAAAGGCTTTAAAGTTAGACAGGTTATGAATATTACAGATGTGGATGACAAGACAATAAAGAGGAGCAGGGAAGAGGGAATTTCTCTAAAGGAATATACTGTAAGATATGAAAAAGCCTTTTTTGAGGACATGAAAGCGGTGAATATTGAGAGAGTCGAACACTATCCCAGAGCTACGAAACATATTTCTGACATGGTGAAAATAATAAAAGTTCTGCTTGAAAAAGGCTATGCTTACTACGCACGGGATAAAAGTATTTATTTTGATATATCTAGATTCATGGACTATGGAAAGCTCTCAGGTATAGAAATATCCAGCTTGAAGGAGGGAGCAAGGGTAAAGCAGGATGAATATGCCAAGAATGAGGCAAGAGATTTTGCCCTCTGGAAAGCCTACAGTAAAGAGGATGGAAAGGTTTTCTGGGAGACTGATATTGGAAAAGGCAGGCCTGGATGGCATATAGAGTGCAGTGCAATGAGTATACACTACCTTGGAAAAACTCTTGATATTCATGCTGGTGGAGTGGATTTAATCTTTCCTCATCATGAAAATGAGACTGCCCAGAGTGAAGCCTACACAGGCAAACAGTTCGCAAAATTATGGGTACATAATGAACATCTTCTTGTTGAAGGAAGAAAGATGAGCAAGAGCTTTGGGAATTTTTTTACCCTCAGAGAGCTTCTCGATAAAGGTTATAACCCAATGGCTATACGCTATCTTCTTCTCGCAACTCATTATAAAAGAAAGCTGAATTTCACATTTAAGGCTTTAAAGGATGCTGAGATAACCTTGAAGAGACTGGAGGATTTCAAAAATAGGATTGCAAAGCTGGAGGTAGAGGATGGTAGTTATATGAAGGAGAAGATAGAGAAAATCAGAGAGAAGTTCTTCTCTGCTCTTGATGATAATTTAGACACCCCTAAGGCTCTATCCTATATTTTCACCATTGTTAAGGAGGTAAGCCGGGAAATCAGTTCTGGAAAGATTGGAGCTGAAGATAAAAATGAAATTATAAAGTTGATTAATGATTTTAACTACATATTTGCAGTTATGCAGAATAGAAAGGATGAACTGCCAGAAGAACTCATGAAGCTAATAAAAGAGAGAGAAAAAGCAAGAGAAAAGGGAGAATTTAAAAAAGCTGATGAGATAAGGGATTACCTTCTAAGCAGAGAAATAGAGATAGAGGATACCGGAGAAGGAACAGGGTGGAGGTGGAGACTATAGGTTTATGCATACCTTTTTGAGAAATAAAAAATTCGTATGAAGGTAATCAGATTTGTGAACAGGGCAAGAATGACTAGGATGGCATAGAGAAAACCTGTAATACCTCCAAGAAATATCAAAAATAACCTCATATCACGGTTCATTAACACCTCGGGTAGACGTGTAAATGTGATTCCCTTGAATTCCGCTTTGGACCCAGTGTAACTGATGGAATAACTGCCAAGCATTGCAAGACCACCTACCAGCCAGAGACTTTGGGGGTTTGAGGCAATAATTCCAAGAAATATCAACATATCTGCATATCTATCCAATATAGCATCGAATATGTAGCCTGATGGAGAGATAAGCCCTTTTAGCCTGGCAATTTCTCCATCACATCCATCAAGAATCGAGGAAATCTGGACAGCAATTCCTGCAATTATGTTCTGACCCATAGCAAAAAGAGCAGCAGAAAGAAGACCAAAAAGGAAGCTTATAAAGGAAATCATGTTTGGAGTAAGATGACTATTTACCAGAAATTTTGAAATTTTAATGGAGATTTTCCTATTTATATGTTTTGAAATTATTCCATCTGTGGGTTTAATCAGAGAATTCAGTAGCATGTCTTCTGCTTCTTTAAGTTTTTCTCTGGTATCCACATCACACCAGAAACCTCTTGTTATATCAAAGGTTTTGAGCTTTTCCTTGAGGGCAAGTTCTCTCATAACATCTGTCACAGAGAATATTCCCACAAAATCACTGGTAATATTGATTACATCGGGCGTGCAGTAGAAAATTCCTGTGTCGATGGCATTGTATTCCTTCAGTTCCTTTCCTATATTAGTTACATCACCCTCTCTGTCAACCAGTACCTTTGTAGCATCCTCTGAGTCATGACATTTAAGATTCCGGTCTATGCATAGGGTTGTGATGTGAGGTTTTGATGATAAGAGTTTGACCAAACTCTCGGAATCGAAAATGTGGTCACTCATTAAAAGCAGAAAGTCCTCATCACCCACAACTCTGGCTCCTTTTAAAAGGGAATAACCACTCTCTCTACCTACATCTTCATTGAAGACCAGCTTAGCTTTTCCTTCCAGATGGGCTTCTACTTTAGTGTCACTGTAAACAACTATAATTTCATCTATCCCTGCTTTTTTCAAGTTGTCAATAACCCTATCAATCAAGGTTCTAGCCAAAAGCAGGGTAATAGGTTTAGAACGGCTGCTCTTTAGCCTCTTTCCTCTTCCTGCTGCAAGTATTACAGCTTTCATAATAATCTGGACAAAAAGACCACCTATTTTAATGGGTAGAGATTGACTTAAGATGATTTTCCTCAGTACTCTTTCTAGTAGGTGTTTCTTTTATGAATGTTTCTACCATCTCTCTGGCCAATGCATCAGGATACTGCCTGGATGGATGTTTAAATAAATAGGCACTCACACCCTCAAGAGACCCTTTAATATTGTTATCCAAAGCCATCTTTGTAGCTCTGATTGCATCCACAGCAACCCCCGCACTGTTAGGTGAATCTTCAACAGACAGATGCACCTGAATTGTTAGAGGAATATCACCGAACTTTCTACCTTTTACATAGATGAAGGCCTGTTTGTTGTCATTGAGGAAGGGTACGTAGTCACTAGGCCCAATTCTGGTTGGAACCTCATAGTCCACCATACTAGTTACGGCTTCGGTTTTGCTGATTCTTTTTGACTTGACTCTCGACTCTTGGAGCATATTTTTAAAGTCTGTATTCCCTCCAATGTTCAGCTGATAGGTTTCTTCCACCTTGACGCCCCTGTCTTTGAGGAGCTGAACAAGTGCTCTGTGGAGTATGGTAGCACCAACCTGACTTTTTATATCATCTCCTGCCACCGGTAAGCCTGCTCTGGTGAATTTCTGTGCCCACTCATTATCACTGGCTATAAACTCTGGAATGCAGTTGACAAAACCCGCTCCAGCGTCAATGGCTGCCTGGGCGAAATATCTTGTTGCCATGGCGCTTCCCACAGGCAGGTAATTTATGAGCACATCAACCTGGGCTTTTTCCATGGCTTTGGCAACGTCAACAGGTTTCTGGCTATTGTTAACAGGAATGACATCTTTTAAATATTTGCCTATGCCATCCATTACTGGAGCTTTGTGAACTTCCACACCCACTTTAGGGACTTCACTGAATTTAACAGTACAGTTTGGCTCTGTAAAGATAGCTTCACTCAGGTCTTTTCCCACTTTATGGGCATTTATATCAAAGGCAGCCACAAATTTTATATCTTTAATATGGTATCTGCCAAATTTTGTGTGCATAAGACCGGGGATAGTATCTTCAGATTTTGCATCTTTATAGTATTCCACTCCCTGAATCAGGGAAGAAGCACAGTTGCCAACGCCTGCGATTGCTACTCTAATCTCTCTCACATAATCACCTCGCAAACTTTTAAAAGATAGGCTCGAACCTGCATTATTCACCTCCAAATTCTCTTTATTCTGCAGGTTTGAGAAGTTAAAAAACCACCTGTATGAGCCTTTTTCCTACTTATAGTATTTGACATTTAATGAATAGAAAGGTTATTGAATATATTATGTGAACTACCCCTCGTTTACGCAATGGAACTTCTTGCTATGGTGAGTTAATATCAGTATAGTCAAATATTCTTGTTTTGTTTTAAAAACAAAGGAAGAAATATTGGAAGGGATTGATTATTTATATGATCTATTTATAGTTAGATTGCATCTATATGTCCAATAAATAGAATGGATGTTTCTCTGACTATTCTATAGATATAGTTCCTTTTCGTCCTACATTTAGCTGAATCTTGCCCTGCCATTCTGTCACATATGCATTTTCTAATTTAATCTTCTTTCCTTCTTCAGCTTGCTCTATCTGGTCTTCCCATAGAGTCAGATTAATCTTTCCAGTTTCATCCTCGATTAAAGCTGTGGCAACTTTCTTTTGGCCAAATCTTGTATTTACTGTTCTTGGCTCAGAGATTTCAACAATTGTCCCTTCTACAGAAACATCTTTCAGGTTAGAACTAACTTCACTTATTTTCATAATATCAGTATAGTCTTATTGACTAACGTTTATATATCTATCTTAATGATTAGGAGCCTATCGTATAATTAATATTGACAATTAAAGTTTACTTTATGATATTTATTGGTATGTGCAAACCGATAAGTATAAATTGGCTTATAGAGAATAGATTTCTATGAATCGACTCAAATGCAGCTTATAGATGTGGTGAGATAAAAATGAGAAAGAAGAAACAAGTTAAGAAAGATAGGAGCAATCGTAAAATATTCGCTTTATTCGGAATAGGGATATTTATCCTCTCAATCTTCGGCTATGCTTTCCTCTCTTCCAGTGGTGTCCCATCCTCAAATAATGGTCACTATATTCATTGGCACGCTACCCTTTCAATAGAAGGTGAGAATATGAGTACGCTTAAAACTTATAGTGATTTTACAGTACCTCCACCACTACACCTTCATTATGAAACAACTACATCAGCCATAGCTATTCTACATATGGAAGTGGAAGGCAAACCAGTTCCGATTAAAGAGTTTTTCAAAAGCATAGGCTTTAATACTACTGATTATGTTTTATATGCTAATGATAAGGAAGTTAGTTACAATTACATTTTTAAAAATGGAGATATATTAGATTTAATGTTAAAAAAGCCAGTTAGAAATGAAACTGTTGTAAATGAGACAGCTGCAAAAGCATTTTTCAATATTTTTGAAAGTGGAAATATAACAGAGCTAAAGAAATTCAAACCATAGAGAATAGAACTAATCAGAGAAAGAAATTAAACAAGGATTGAGTTAGGGCCCTCCCAAATCCTCACAAAAATTCCTATTAAATCAGATTTTAATCAGTAGTCTTAACATTAAACTACCATCATCATATAAGGTTCAATCTAAAATAAATTTTATGGAAGAATAAACCGTAAAAACTAAATAGTATGGAGAATACACCTTCTTAAAGGTGAATAAAATGGAAACTCCACTGATTATCAACAAAAATGATTCTAAATGGAAGTTGTTGTCTAAAGTCCTCAGGATTTTAGGCAGTCGAAGAGTCAAGCTTGTAATGTCGAGGAGTGGTCTGGAACCATTAAAACAGGCAGAGACTTATACAAAGACCGTCCTCATCGCTATGTATTTCTCTCTGGATATTTCCTATGTCAGGTTGTGTAAAAACTCATGTTTACATGAAAAATGAGTAATATATACCCTCTAAATCAAAAATTGGGTATAAAATCCATAAAATTGGTGGTTTCCACATAGTCTGATGTTGTCTAAGAGTTAAATAGCAGAGAAGAACTACGTAATTTTGCAGGTATCGTAGATGTTCCCAGGACTGCCACTCCCTACAGTTTTCTCAGCAGGTTCACTGCTGAGCAGTTTGTTGAGATGGTTCTGAAGGTGCTCAACACTATTTGCCAGAGTCACAACAGGGATAACACTGTCATCGTTGATTGTACTGATATCAGCCTTGATATCAACTGGTTTCGCCGAAGGATTAGGAAAGTTGATTTATAATCTGACATACTCCTACGACTAAAGTTCGTGGGCTTTCCCGCTCACGATATCGTAAACATAAGAAGCGGTCTACTCGTATCATAGTAGGGTTCAAACAGGATACTTATCTTTCTATTTGCACTTTTCCTGACTATATCTCCCTCTTTTTAATCAATATATCCTCTCATCACTGGTGTGTTCTTAACAGCCTATATGATTATCACTAAAATCTATTCTCTGTAGAAGGCTAACTCCACAGACAACTCATTTTTTATCTTAATCTTAATGTGTAAAAGTCTTTTAAATTTAATAACAACTAAAGAGAACCTTTTCTTATATTTTTCAGGATTTTAACTTGTTGTTAATTCCTATGGATAAAATAAGCAGGTAACATATAAGACACACAAAAATACATTAATATACATCTCCTGACTTTCTGAGTATATAAGTTTAACCTTAACTCATTTTTGCACTCTCAGTCCCGGTATCTTCTCTTATTCAAATTGCTTTGTTGTAT